>JAISRD010000210.1 GCA_031273835.1 Treponema sp.
GCGGACGAGACGGGGTGGAAACGGCGGATGAATAAACACCGGGAAGCGATAGAAATGGTGGCATCCTTCAGAGTACCCGAACAAAAAGACGCGTAAAATCTTTCAGCGAGGATGAAGGAATGGGGGAACCGATGGATGGAACGGTTCTGGAGCATCTTGGCGACTTGTACGCAGCAGGGAAGGCCGGTTATTGAATATCTGTATGTCTGCGTTTATTCCAGGTTGAATAATCTTGTTTCACCATCACTGTTACAAGCATGAGGTATATCCTTTCTCATAATTATATCGGTGAACGGTTACCTAACATTTTTCACCTCACGTTAAAGGCTCAATCTTGAAATATTTACCATCTTTTTGGATCATGTTCCAATTTTCCAGCAATTCTTCTTTGTGCAAATTAGCCCATTCCATAGCAAGCCCTCCCTTCTTTATTTTCGTGTTTTTCATGCCTTTCTCAGGTAAAATATCTTCTTTTTGTCCGTGGACCCGCTAAAACCGGAAAATAAGCCCCGCAAGGCCCCCCGCGGCGATGTACACAACGGGGTGTTTTTTAAATTTGTAGATCAGACCGAAAAGTACGGTAAAAAGCAGGGCTTCCTTTATCCGCAGCCCTTCATACCCTCCCCCGCCGTACAGCGACAGCTTCCATACCCCGAAACCCGCCGCGCCTATGAGCCCCGCCGCGGCGGGGCGGAGGCCCGAAAAGACCGCCTGCAGGGTTTGATTTTCCTTAAACCGGGCGAGTACGCGGGCGGTGATGATAATTACCGCGATGGGTATGCTTACCAGGCCCAGGGCCGCGGTGAACGCGCCGGGAATACCCGCCGCGGCAAAACCTGTCTGGGCGGCCATGTTCACCCCGATGGCCCCCGGCGAGGATTGGGCCAGGGCGAGAAAATCCCCCACTTTTTCCGGGCTGAGCCAGCTGTAACGGGCGGCGAGCTCAAAGAGGAAGGGCAGCGTCGCAAGGCCGCCGCCCACGCTAAAGAGGCCTATTTTAAGGAATTCCCCGTACAGGATAAGGAGCTTCACGGTTTTTTCCCGCCCCTGTTCATCAAAAAACCCGCAAGCCCCGCGCCGGCCACAATCCACACCGGCGGGGGGCTTAGCAGTACGGAAAGCAGGAACGCCCCCCCAAAGATCCCGGCGCTAAAGAGGAGCCTCAAGGTCCTTCCGCGGGAAGGGCGATCTTCGCCGTCCCCCCCGGCGGGTTTCTCTTCTTTTTTGAACAATTCCAGAACAAGCTTCCGTACCGTATCGAGGACCAGGGCCCCCACGGCGACGCGTATCCCCGCAAAGGCATGCCGTACCGCTGGGTATTCCATAAAACGGCTGATAAAGAGTGAAATCACCGTCATAAACAGGACGCCGGGGAGTATAAAGGCGGCGGTGGCAAGTATGCCCCCGGCTATACCGGCCCGTTTATAGCCCACAAAGGTGGAAATGTTTACCGCGATAATGCCGGGGGTTACCTGGGCGATGGTATAGTAATCCATCACCTCCTCCAAGGTGATCCAGCCCCTTTTTTTGATCAGCTCCCGTTCAAGAACCGGTACCATGGCGTAGCCGCCCCCGAAGGTGGAAACGCCGATTTTCAGGAAGGTCAGAAAAAGATCAATCATACACGCACGGCCGGCTATATGGAGGGATCAGGCCCCTTGACCGCCAGATGGAGTTCATCAAGCTGTTTCCGATCCACCTCGCCGGGACAGTCGTCCATGGGGCTCACGGCGAAGGAATTTTTCGGGAAGGCTATCACTTCCTTGATGGAACTTTCCCCGGCCATGAGCATCACCAGCCGGTCAAGGCCCGGCGCTATACCGCCGTGGGGGGGGGCGCCGTACTTGAGGGCCTCGGTGAGGAAGCCGAACTTTTCCTCCGCCTCCTCCTTCCCCAGGCCCACAATCGAAAAGATACGCTTCTGTAATGCGGGATCGTGGATTCTGATTGAGCCCGAGGCCAGTTCGTGGCCGTTAAGAACCAGGTCGTAGAGGTCCCCCTTTACCGAGCCGGGATCGGCCTCAAGGCTTGCGTGGTATTGTTCCTGGGGATAGGAAAACATGTGATGGGCCGCTTCCCAGCGCCGTTCTTCTTCGTTGTACTCGAAGAGGGGGAAGTCCAGTATCCACACAAACTCAAAGGGCCCCGGAGTTCCGTCCCCCGGCGGCACGGTAAGCCCCAGGTCCTTTCCCAGTTTGGAACGCACCGCCCCCAGGGCGGTATTGGCGGTTTTACGTTTCCCGTCTGCCGCTATGAGTATCAGATCCCCACTGCCCGCCCCAAGGCCTCGGGCGATCTTCTCCGCCAGATCCGCGCCGCCCCCCGCCGCTCCGGTAAAGAATTTGGAGACCCCCCCTTCAAAAAGCGGCGGGGCTTCCGCGCCTCCGGAGGCCTCAAGGTTTCCCCCCCCCGGCGCACCGGCGGCCTTCATCCAGGCAAGGCCCCGGGCCCGGTATATCTTTGCGTGGGCCTCCAGTTCCTCTATCTGCCTGCGGGAATAGGGGGTCTTCATCAACCCGGCGGGAACCACCAGGGCCTTGACCGCCCCCCCCGCCGCCAGGGCGTCCTTGAAGGCCTGGAAACCGCCGGCCTCCGTAAAGGGGGCAAAGTCCCGCAGGGGAAGATCAAAGCGGAGGTCCGGCTTGTCGGTACCGTAGTTTTCCATGGCCTCGTCGTAGCTTAAGCGTTTGAAGCGGGGGGGCAGCTCAAGGCCCAGGGTCTTCTTGAACACATGGCCCAGGAGCCCCTCGGTCATGGCAAGCACATCCTCCCGTCCCACAAAACTCATCTCAATATCAATCTGGGTAAATTCGGGCTGCCTGTCCCCACGGGCGTCCTCGTCGCGGTAACACCGGGCAATCTGGAAGTATTTATCAAAGCCCGCCGCCATAAGAAGCTGCTTGTAAAGCTGGGGCGACTGGGGAAGGGCGTAAAACTTTCCCGGATAGAGCCGGGAGGGAACCAGATAATCGCGGGCCCCTTCGGGGGTGGAACGGATAAAGGTGGGGGTTTCGATTTCATAGAAGCCCCGGGCGCTCATCCATTCCCGTACCGCGCAGGCGGTCTGGCTGCGCAGCATGATGCGCCGCTGCATCCCCCCGGAACGGAGATCCAGATAACGGTACTTGAGGCGCAGATCCTCGCCGGCGTTGGTTTCTTCCTCGATCTGAAAGGGAAGGATCTCGCAGCGGTTAAGTATGACGAGTTTTTTTACGGCGACTTCGATTTCCCCGGTGGCCATTTCGGGGTTTACCATTGAGGCGGGCCGGGGACGGACAAGGCCCTCCAGGGCGACGCAGTATTCATTACGGAGTTCCCCGGCGAGTTTTATCAGTTCCTCAGGCGCATCCTGATCGATCACCGTCTGGGTAATTCCGTAGCGGTCCCGCAGGTTGATAAAGATAACCCCCCCGTGATCCCTCAGGCGGTTTACCCAGCCGTTAAGGGTAACCCTTTTCCCCGCGTCCGGGCCCCGCAGTTCCCCGCAGCTGTTTGTCCGTTTATGCTGTTCCATAGAATCATCATAATATGCTATAATCGCCCCATGCTGGTCAAGGTCGCCGTCCTGGGGGCGGGCGCCTGGGGTACTACGGTTGCCAAGGTTATCGCGGAGAAGGGTAACGACGTGGTTCTCTGGTGCTACGAAAGGGAAACGGCGGAAGATATCAATTTGAACCATGTTAATACGCGGTTTTTGCCCGGAGTCGTCCTGCCCGGCAATTTGGCGGCCCTTACCGGCATAGGCGAGGCGGCGTCGGGCAGGGAATTTATTATCCTCGCGGTCCCCTCCCTTTTCCTGCTCAATACGGCCAAGCAGCTTCTTGCGGTTCCCTCCATACGGGAAGGCGAAAGCGTTATCGGGGTAGTAACCAAGGGCTTTCTTCCCACCCCCAGGGGCCCCCGGCTGATCCTTGAAACCCTGGAGGATTATCTTCCCGGTTTTTACCGCAAATCCCTTGTGTATATAGCGGGACCCAGCCATGCGGAGGAGGTTTCACGGGGGAAGATCACGGGGCTTATCGCGGCGAGCCAGAGCGCGAAGAATTCCATACGGTTCCGCTATCTTTTGAAAAGCAGCCGTCTGCTGGTATTTGCCTCCCTGGACGTAAGGGGGGTGCAGGTTGCCGCGGCGGTAAAAAACATCATCGCCATAGCCTTCGGCATCATGGACGCCCTTAAAACAGGCGGTGTTCCCCCGCCTGAAGGGATTTCCCCCACCGGGGACTCCGCCGGCGGGACGGCGGAAGCTTCGGTGGGGGATATGTTCGGCGACGGCACCGAATCCCTGCTCCTTGCCGCCGGGCTTAACGAGATACAGGTCCTGGGGATGGCCATGGGGGCCACCCATCCTGAAACCTTTTCCTCCATCTCCGGGGTGGGGGATTTGGACGTTACCTGCCGTTCGGTATTCGGCAGAAACCGGCGCTTTGGCCGGGAAATCATTGAAAAAAACATCCTGGACCCCTTTAAGGACCTGGATGATCTTATTGAACGGATCGGTGAAGTGGGTTATCTTCCGGAAGGGGTGGCGGCCGCCAAATATGTAAAGATCCTTTCGGGAAAGCTTAAAATCAAGCTCCCCATCTGTACCGGCCTCTATCAAATTCTCAATAAGGAAATAAGCCCGGTTGATTTCTTAAACAGTTTTTTAACGGATCTGGCTTAGGTTGAGATAATGCAGTGGACCCTTGCCCTGAATACGATTTTCGGCTCCGCCCTCCTTCTCATTTTGATCTTTGTCAACTATATCTATAAATACAATACGGATAAGTACCAGAGCGGCATATTCCTCAAGCTCCTTGTTTTTACCTTTATCCCCATGATGATGGATTTCCTGCTGCTCCTCTTTGAGGGAAGCCCCGGAGCGGGCGTAACGTATCTTTTATACGCGATCTTAAGCGTCTATTATCTTTTCCAGATCCCCGCTTATTTTATCACCTTCCTTTTTTTGGATTATATGGTCCACAAGAACAAGAACCGCAGCGGCCTTATCAGCGCCCTGATCTGGTGCGCCGCGGCGGCCCACGGGATCATCCTTGCCTTAAACCTGCGCTGGCATTTTTATTTTTATATCACCGCGGACAATGTCCTCCGCTACGGGGAACACTATTATATACGCCTTTTTATCAGCTACCTTCCGGTGGTTTTTATCCTCCGCACCGTTATTGCCGCCTATAAACAGTTCAAACGGGGACAGACCGTCATGATCCTCGTCTTCTTCTTTTTTATCGCCGCCAGCTCGATTATCGACATGCTTATAAAAACCTCGCTGCTGATCTGGCCCTGCTTTACGGCGGCCCTGCTCTACGCGTATTTTTTTATCATACGCTCCGACTCAAAGATAGACAGCCTTACCGGATTGGGGAACCGGGCGAGCTTTAACGAATTTATAGCCATGCTTTCCGATACGGGCGGCAGATTCCTGGTCCGCCGGAGGGCGGATAAAAAAACGCCCAAACGCTTCAAACAGGTCCGGGAATCCTACGCCATTGTGATGATCGATATGGACCACTTTAAGGAAATCAACGACACCCTGGGGCATCTTGAGGGGGATAACGCCCTGCGGGACATGGCGGCGATCATCAGGGGCTGTACCAGGTCAAGCGATTTTGCCGCCCGTTACGGCGGGGATGAATTTATCCTGGCCACCAGGGCCGAATACGACGTGGAAAAACTCATGGCCCGCATCCAGGAGGCCGTCAACGCCCAGAACAGCAGGAAAACAAGGCCCTATACTTTACAGATCAGCTACGGGCATGATACCTATATTACGAATTCAGGCCAATCCATCATGGAATTCTTAAAACATATCGATCAGCTCATGTACAAGCATAAAACCGAACGCCGCCGGGCGGAGGACAGGCGGGGTTCAGCATGAATACCGCCGCCCCCTTTCTCAACACCGCCGTCGGGCCCGTCCTGATCTTCCTCCTTATCATTTTTGACTACGTGCTCAAATACAATACCAACGCCTTTCAGCGCCGCCTCTTTATCGGAATGCTTGCCGCCGCCCTGGCGGCCTCGCTGATGAGTTTTCTGCAGCACTGTCTAAGCGGAATCCCCGGCCGGACCGTAACGGTACTGCTCCACGCCGTTCTTTCCCTTTTCCTTATAACCCAGAACATAACCTACTACCTGGCGGTTGTCTTTATCGATTATTTCGCCTGCCTCAGCGTCTCAAGGACTAGGCGCATACTAAAAATCTTCGCCCTCCTTTTTGTCCTTTACCTTATCGCGATACTGCTGAACCTGAAATTCCACTTTTTCTTTTCCCTCTCCGCCGATAATTTTTACTACCCCGCGGCCTATCCCCTGCGGCTTGCTATAAGCTACATCACCCTGGCGCTTATCATCATCGACATTTTTATTTCGGGAAAATACCTTAAACCCATCCAGATATACCTCCTGTCCTTTTTCTGCGTCCTCGCCGCCCTGGGGGCTTCCCTGGATGTCTTTTTCCAGGACATCAACCTCTCCTGGCCCTGTTTCGCCGCGGGGGTGCTCTACGTTTATTTCTTTATCATCCAGAGCGATTCAAAAATAGACAGCCTTACCGGAATCGGGAACAGGATGAGCTTTAACGAACTCTTCGAAAAACTGGCCCGTTCCGGTTCCGGGGAGCTCTATTCCCTGGTGATGATCGACATGGATCACTTTAAGGAAATCAACGACACCCTGGGGCATCTTGAGGGGGACAACGCCCTGCGGGACATGGCGGCGATAATCAAGGGCTGCATCCGGGAAAGCGATTTCGCCGCCCGCTACGGCGGGGATGAATTCATCCTGGTTATCAAGGGACAAAACGACATCGCCGCCCTGATGAAACGTATCGAACAGGCCGTTCAGAATCAGAATAAAAAGGGAAAGCGGCCCTACAAACTCCAGTGGAGCTACGGCTGGGACAACTACAGCGCCGGCGGCGGCCGGTCGATAAAGGAATTCCTTGCCCACATCGACGCTTTGATGTATCAGCAAAAGTCGGCGAAACGGGAACGGGAAAAAAGAGGAAAAGCGGATGTTTGACAAGCTTACCCAAAAGGTATCCGACGCCCTGCGGTTCATATCGGGGAAATCGGCCATCACCGAGAAGAACGTACTCGACGCGGTGGAGGCGATAAAAATGGCCCTCCTCGAGGCGGATGTCAACCTGAGGGTGGTGCGCCGTTTTGTCAATGCCACCGTGGAGGAAGCCAGGGGCGAAAGGGTGCTCCGTTCGGTCAACCCCGGCCAGCAGTTCGTCAAGATCGTCCACGACAGGCTTGTCTCCTGCCTGGGGGGAAGCGGGAACGAGCAGGCCCTGAAGCTTAAGGGGCCCGATACGATTTCCAAGGTGCTGATGCTGGGCCTCCAGGGTTCGGGAAAGACCACCAGTTCGGCAAAACTCGCCCTGCGGCTTAAGAAAGAGGGCCGCCGCCCCCTCCTCGCGGCCTGCGACCTCATAAGGCCCGCGGCGGTGGAACAGCTTTCCGTTCTGGCCGCCCGGATAGACGTGCCGGTTTACAAGGAAGAGGGGGCCGCAGATCCGGCGGCGGTGTACCGGGCCGCCCTGGGCTACGCGAAGAAGAACCTCCTGGACACCATGATCATCGACACCACCGGCCGACTCCAGATTGACGGGCCCATGATGGAGGAATTGATCCGCCTGAGGGACGCCGCGGCGCCCGACGAGCTGCTCCTCGTGGCGGACGCCATGACGGGCCAGTCCGCGGTGGACATGGCCAAGACCTTTAATGAAAAAATCGGCCTTACCGGGGTGGTGCTGACCAAATTCGATTCCGATACCAGGGGCGGCGCGGCCCTTTCCCTTAAAACCGTTACCGGAACGGCCCTTAAGTTCATAGGCACCGGCGAGGGCCTCGAGGATTTCGAGCCCTTCCACCCGGACCGCATGGCCGGACGTATCCTCGGCATGGGGGACGTGGTCAGCCTGGTGGAAAAAGCCCAGGAGGTGATCAACGAAAAGGAAGCGGCGGAACTCCGGGAAAAGATGGAGAAGGAGAACTTTACCCTGGAGGATTGGCTCAATCAGCTCCGGTCGGTAAAGAAAATGGGTTCCCTGCAAAAAATGCTGGAAATGATCCCCGGTATGACGGGCCAAATCAGCGAGGAGGACCTCAACCGGGAGAATTTCAAGGGCCAGGAGGCGATTCTTTCTTCCATGACCAGGAAGGAACGGGCCAACCACCTTATCATAGGCCCCTCCCGCCGGAGCCGTATCGCCAGGGGTTCCGGCACTTCCGTAGGCGAAGTGGCCCGGCTTATCAAACAGTTTGAAAAAATGCGTACCATGATGAAAAAAATGGCCAAAATGGGAAAAAACCCCGCCGGGCCCCCGGGTTTGCAGCAATTGATGGGATTCCGCTAAGACGGTCCCCGGTTCACAGAAAAAAACTTTTTTCTTGACAGCCCCTTGAAGCGGTGTTATGCTGGATACTAGAGGGACGGCTTAGAAACGCCGGGTTTCCGGCTCCGTCCGTTTGAATTTTGTTTGGGAATGTTACCAAAAGGGCATGACCCGGACCGTCTGAGGTGTTTTTTCACCTTGAGAGGTTCGGGCCGTTTTTTTTGGGGGGCTCAGGCTCTCCGGGCCGGGGGCGGGGTTGACGGGAACGGAGTTATGACGGTACAGAAGATTCTCAATAACAATGTGGCGATAACCCGGAACGAGAGGGGGCAGGAATGCGTGGTTACCGGCCGGGGCATCGTCTTTGAGAAGAAAAAGGGGGACGAAATCGACCCCGCCCGGGTGGAAAAGATCTTCGCCCTCCAGGAGCGGGGGGCCGCCGAGCGCTTAAGCCGTCTTATTGAAAACATCCCCCCGGAACATCTCCAGGTTTGCGACGAGATCATCACCACCGCGAAGCGGGAGTTAAACGGGTTAAGCGACGCCGTCTACTTAAACCTTATCGATCATATCTCCTTTGCCCTAGAACGGCACAAGAACAACATGGACATTGCCAGTTCCCTCAAGTGGGAGATGAAGCGCTTTTACCCCGACGAGTTCAGAATCGGAATCAAGGCCCTGGACCTCATCGAAAGGCGGCTTAACATGCGCCTCCCCGACGACGAGGCGGCGTTTATCGCCTTCCACCTGGTAAACGCGGGGAAGGCCACGAGCCCCAACCTTGAAGGGAGCCTCAGGCTGATACAGGGCATCCTCAAAATTATTAAGCGGACTTTCGCCGCCGTTAAAATGGACGAAAATTCCCCGGCCTACGGGAGGCTGTTAATGCACCTTAAGTATTTTTCGATGCGTGTCTTTGATAAGGACGCCCCCGGCTTAAAACAGGCGAGCAGCGGCCTTCTCTACCGGCTTGAGGGGGAGTTTCCCGGCGAAAGTTCCTGCGTGGAGGAAATAGCGGGCTTTGTCAGGGACACCTGCAATTACACCATCAGCAACGACGAGAAGTCGTATTTGATAATTCATATACACAGTTTAGCGGCATCTTAGGGTATTTTTACGGGGCCTGCGCTCCGTTAAACGCGGAACGGAAGCGGCCCGGCCGGCCGCCGGCGGAACGCATATTATCAGTTTGGAGGCTGAAAGATGGACAATGAAAGATTTATTAAGGAACTGCTGCCGCTTATCGGCGGAGCGGAAAATGTAAAAAACGCTATTACCTGTCATACCCGGCTGCGTCTTACCCTGGGGGACTATTCGCCGGTAAAGGACGATGCGGTTAAAAACCTGGAGGGGGTTATGGCGACTAAAATGTCGGCGGACCAGTATCAGGTAATCATGGGGGACAATGTTAAGGCGACCTATGCGGAATTGCTGAAACATATCAGGCTGTCCGACGGCGGCGCCGCCGCTGAAAAAACAGGCAAAAAGACATTTAACCCCATAGGTATTTTTGCGGAGACCATGTCGGCGGTTTTTACCCCCCTTATTATCACTATCTGCGGTTCCGGGTTGATGATGGGACTCCAGATCCTGTTTAACAAGATGGGCCTTATCGGGCCGGGTAATAGTTTTTACGAAGTATTGGGCGTTCTTGGCAATGTGGCCTTTTATTTCCTTCCCTTTACCATAGCCGTAAGCGCGGCGGACCGTTTCAAATGTAACAAATACATGGCCGTCGTTATCGTGGCCATTCTGATGCATCCTACCTGGATGGCTATTGCGTCGGGCGGGGTAGACCGGATCCTGCTTTTTAACGTATTCCCCATAAGGCTTTTAAGCTATTCCTCCGCGGTTATTCCGCCCCTGCTTTCCGTGTATTTGCTTTCAAAATTCGAAAAACTGCTGGTAAAGATTATCCATCCTTCGCTGGGCACGGTGCTGGTACCGTTTTTTGAACTGTTGATCCTGGGGCCGGTCATTTTGATACTGGTAGGACCCTTCTCCCAATGGGCCAGCGATCTTTTGGCACAAGGATACCAGTGGCTCTATGGGGTGGCGTCGATTCCGGCAAGTATGCTTTTCGGCGGACTTTACCCCCTGATTGTTCTTTCAGGAACCCATTTGACCTTTGTGCCGCTCATGCTTGATTCAATCGGCAAAATAGGGGTTGATTATATCATGCCCCTTATGTCCATTGCCCACTGCGGGCTTGCCCCCGCGGCATTGGCCGTTTTCTTCAAAACCAAGAATCTCAAGTTTAAGTCCGTGGCGGCCACCGGCGCTTTGGTTACCGGCGTGGGCCTTACCGAACCGGCCATGTACGGGATCTGCCTTCCCCTTAAAAAACCGCTGGTTATTTCCTGTATTGCCAGCGGTATAGGCGGGCTGTTTTATGGGATCTTTCATGTTTCGGCCCTTTCGCTGGGACTGTCTCCCCTCGGTTCCATTCCGTTGTACTTTACCGATACTTTTGTATACTGGGTTATAGGCGCCTTGGGAACAGGACTTCTTTCGTTTTTTGGGACCTGGTTTTTTGGATACAAAGACGGGGATGAAGAAAAGATTCCCGCGTATGCAAACAAGCAGGATAAATAAGCCGGTTCCGTAATTTTGTATTCCGGAACTAACCGGGGTTTTCGCCGTAACGGCGGCCCCGGTCTTAAAAAATCTTATGTGATAAGGATGTGAGTATGGCAAAGCGGTTTTTGGAAAACACCCCCGGCGAACTTATTAAGTTGAGCAGGGGAGATTTTATTGACGGTATCCGCGCGTCGGAAGGCCGGGTAGTGGGCGCCTATGTATGCCCCTATGCCCCTAACTATCTTGAAAAGGTTTCCAACCTTGAATTGGCGGCTTCCTTTGGGGCCGATTTTATTACCCTGGAGGGATTCAATCCTAAGAGGATTCAGATCCCCGGTTTACCCTCAAAAAATTCCCAGGACGACATTCCCTTTAAGTCAAAACTGCAGACGGAAATGGGATTTGACTGGACTATCCCTGAATTGAAAAAACTGGTGGGCCGGCCCATAGGATTGATCCTCGTGGTCCCCAAATCGAACGGGGCGTCCTTTGGTCCCCTGTACGATGATTCTCTGTACTCTAAGGAGATGATCAAATTTGTCCTGCCCCTGGGTTTTGATTTTATCGGGTTGTGCGGTTTCGATATGAATTCCCAGATTGCGGCGGTGGAAGAAACAAAAGCCCTGGCGGGTGATTCCATAGTTATTGAAGCGGGAACCCCCCATGGGCCGGGATTTATTGACGGGGATTTTCCGCCCTACAATCTCCGCGGGGTATCCACCCCGGAATTTGTAAACCGCCTGGCAAGGGCCGGCGCGGATATTGTGGATATCCCCGCCGTGGGTGTCGCGCCCGGTTTTACTCCGGCCTATGTGGGGGAACTGGTTGACGCGGTTCATGCCGGCAGGGCTTTGGCGGCGTCCTGTATCGCCCATTCCGTAGAAGGGTCCGATTCCGGCATAGTACACCGCGTGGCGGTGGATAATAAGATATGCGGGGCCGATTTATACAATTTTGCCGCAGGCGGGGTATTCGAGAGCGTTGCCCTTCCCGAACTGCTTAAGGACTTCTGCATTGCCGTTAAAGGACGGAGGCACACCTACAGGCGCATGTG
>JAISRD010000240.1 GCA_031273835.1 Treponema sp.
CGGCCCGAATGACAGAGGCCGCGGCCCGAATGACAGAGGCCGCGGCCCGAATCACAGGGGCCGCGGCCCGAATCACAGGGGCCGCGGCCCGAATCACAGGGGCCGCGGCCCGGACGGCAGATATGCCGCCTCTAAACGCTTGATATAAGGAGTAAAATGATGAGTAATGATCACATACCAAAAAAAGACAGCGATTTTAACAACTGGTTCAAGAACCTCTGCCAGTACGTTACGGTCAAGACCAGCGTAATACCCCCGGCTACGGCCCCCGAGTGGACCCACATCCCCGCGGGGGAAGTAACCCTGCTCAACAACGCCTATGCCGCCTGGTACACGGTCTATGTCATCGTCCTCAAGCCCCACACCCCGGCGGATACCCTGGCCAAGGACGAGGCCCGGGCCGCCGCCGAGGAGGTGATCCGCCCCTTCATAGGCCAGTGGCTCATGTGGAAGCAGGTCTCCGACGTTGAGCGGGAGGAGATGGGGATCCACAACAGAAACCCCCGCCGCCCGGAAATCCCGCCCCCCTCCACCGTGCCGGAACTCACCATCAGTACGGGGGTCCCCCGGCAGCTCCTCATCGCCTACCGGGACAAGGGCAGCGCCCGCCGGGGCAAACCCGCGGACGTTCACGGCATCGAGGTACGCTGGGCCTTCCTCGCTGCCCCCCCGCAGGACATCGAGAAGGATCTGACCCAGTCCTCCTTCGACACCAAGAGCCCCCTCACCCTCAACTTCGAGGAATATGACCGGGGCAAACGCATCTACCTGGCCGGCCGCTGGGAGATCAACCGCGAAGGGATCAAAGGCGAATTCGGCGACATCGAATCGGCGATAGTCCCGTAGGGAAAGAGGAACCACGGACGGGAGGGGCGGGGGGACATTTCGGAGTAATTCCCCGCCCCCGGACCATTCATCACGGGTCTTTGATTTCAGGGGATAGCAAACACGGGACGGACAAACCCCTAGGTGTGCTTTTCCCTCAAATTGCCCTTTTCCGCGCGGATCTCCTGCATACGTTTGGTATAGGGCGGATTGTAGGTGGAACAGCCCACGTTCTCCTGGCGGATCAGGAATTCGATGCAATTATCACAGGCGGTACACCACTTAATCTCGTTCTCCCGGCCTTCCAGTATCTTCTTTGCCACATAGGGGTCGGCGAAACTCTGACGGCCCAGACAGATAAGGTCCGTCACTCCCTCCCGGATGTTTTTATTACCCCAGAAACGGATGCTGTTCTTTTCAGGCGAAACCGCCTGGAAATTGGTTCCCTTTCCGTTCCGGAAGATCGAATAGGCGGAGCCGATAACCACCGTTTCCTTTTTAAGATTGTCCCGGCACACTTTTTGAAAATAATGGTGGAAATAGGCGTGATCGGGAATGTGCCGGTCCGCCTGGGAGAGGGCCAGGGTGTGGGACGGGGACCCGGCGGATTGGATGATGTATTTGGCCCCCCGTTCTTCAAGGCCCTTAATAAGGTCTATGGACTCACTGAGATCCATCACCGAGGAATCCGGTCCGGCGCTTCCCTGCCCGCCGGGGAAACCCTCAAAGATCGAAACCTTGGAACCCACGAGGAAATCAGGATCGTTCACCTCCCTGATGACCCGCTCGGTCAGGTCAAAGGCGTACTGCCGGCGGCGCTCCCAGGAACCGCCGTATTTCCAGTTGTGCCTGTTGAAGGGGCGAAGTATCTGGGACCCCAAATAACCGTGGCAGAATTTCAGGTCCACCCCGTCGGCCCCAGCGTCGTGGGCGATCTTCGCGGCCAGGACCAGCTGGTCCATGATGGTCTTAACCTCGTCCTCCCCGATAAGCCGGGCGTCCTCGTATCCGTAGAGGGGTTCCTCGGTAACCCGTATCCGCTTTGAAAGGGTCGGATGGCTTATTTCCCCGGAATGGGTAAGCTGAAACACAAAAACCACGTCGTTGTTGATGGTTCTTAAGTGTTTTACAAATTTGCTTAAGCCCTCCAGGTTACGGGGCATAATACTCAGCTGGTGAACACGGGAAATATTATCGTACTGGGCGGTGATGGCCTCCAGGTTGATAAACCCCGATCCTCCGTCAAAGAGTTTTTCGTAACGTTCATAGGTTCTCGGTCCGGGGTTCCCCTGTTCATCGGCGTCACAGCCCTCCATGGCGTTTATCCCGATACGGTTCGGGGCCGTTTTATTCCCAATTTTTACCGGTGTGAATAATTCCTCTCTCATAAAGCTCTCTCCTGATTCTGAAAATTTGAAAACGCACAGGCGTTTCTTAAGGGTATAGTATGGGGGAGCCCCGTTCACCGGGCAACCCTAAAAAATCCCCTGATTTTTACCAGTATACTCCTGGTGTTTTTCCGGTACGCCCGCCTTTCCGTTTAGGTTCATTGACATACCGCTGGTAAAGCAATTACACTGTACCGGTAATACCAGCGGAAGGAGCGCACCCTTATGGCAGAGCATGTCGGGAACGGTCTGGGCTGGCTTTTTACCCCCGACCTTAGTAAAGAGCTTAACTTAGAGGATGAAGAGAGTTTCTTCAAGAGTCCCCTTGTTTTTAAGGCTATCCTGGAAAGCATTCAGGACGGCGTGAGTATCATTGATACCGCCCTCAACATCAGATACATGAACAATACCATGCGTCATATTTACTTTAACGAGGAGAACGCCCTGGGGAAAAAATGTTTTACGGTGTACCACGGGAGGAACGCCCCCTGCGCCGGCTGTCCCTCCCTTAAGACCTTTGAAACAAAAACCCCCTGCGTCAATGTGATGGAATACGATCACGGCGAAAATCAGCGGGACTTTCATCAGCTCTTTTCCATCCCCGTACTCAACCGGAATAGCGAAGTGATCCTGGTGGTTGAGTATATCCGGGATATTACCGCACAGAACAATATCGCCGACAGCATGCAGAAACTGACGCGGCAGGCGGAAACCCTGGAACACCGGAATCAGGTCCTGATGGATATCCTGAATCTCTACCCCGCCGCGAAAAAACGGGACAGCCTTTTCAGCGCCCTTACGCCCCGGGAACTCCAGATAGCCCTGCTCATCAAGGACGGGGCGGCGTCAAAAGAGATTGCCGGAGAACTCTGTATAACCCAAAAGGCGGTGGATTTTCACCGCCTGAATATCAGAAAAAAACTGGAACTAAAACACGGAACGAATCTGCGGATCTTTTTAGGGACCCGTATGTAACAATTCCGTAGAACGCATGGGGAG
>JAISRD010000146.1 GCA_031273835.1 Treponema sp.
CCCGAAGCGGCGGGCCAGTTCCTCTTCCTTCTGCCTGAGCTTGGGGGCGTACTGCCGTTTAATCGCCTCTTCATATTGGCCGGCCTCGTCCAGGTACTGCTTAACGGCCAGGTTGAACTGCTGGTACACCGGGGCGAAACGTTTGCCTATAACCGCCGTAAGCCCCCTGCCCACCGCTTCCAGCTTCTTGATGTCCTCCGGAAGGGCCGGCAGGGTAATCTGGGAAACCAGTACGTCAAAACAGCCCTGTCTTATGCTTTCCCGTTCTTCCCCGGGGGCGTTTTTGATCGCCTCCTCAAGGGAGGCCGTTTCCCCCGCGATAAATTCATTGGCTAATCTTTTTCCCCGCTGCCTTGCCTCAAAGAGGCCCACACTGGTCTTGTCCGCATTCACCCCTTCTGTTTTTTCAAGGGCAATTTCAAGCGCGCTTTTTATCCGTCCCATGTTCCCCATTATAGACCAAAGGGGGGCGGAGGGGCAATACGGAACGCGCCGGGGCGTAACGCGGCGTGTAATGCGTTGATCTTTCCCCGGTAATTTTTTATGATTTGCCAATACGTTAAAAAGGAGTGAATTATGATTACCGCTAATCTGCAGACCCTCATAGGTATGGGGGCCTATCTTCTGGTGATGATAGTCATCGGGCTGTGGTATGCCCGGCGGAGCAACAGCAATCCGGAGGAGTTCTTTCTTGCCAGGCGGGGCTTTGGTCCCTGGGTGGCGGCCCTGAGCGCGGAGGCCTCGGACATGTCCGGCTGGCTCCTCATGGGGCTGCCCGGGGTGGCCTATTTTACCGGCTACGGCGAAGCTTTTTGGACCGCCCTGGGGCTCTTTATCGGTACCTGGATAAACTGGGCGGTGGTGGCAAAACGGCTCCGGTCCTATTCCCAGATTGCCGATAACGCCATCACCCTGCCGGAATTTTTCAGCAAACGCTTCCACGATAAGCGCCGCGTACTGCTGACCCTGGCGGCGATCATCAGCCTGGTGTTTTTTTCCATATATGTGGGGGCCCAGTTTATCACCTTCGGTAAACTCTTTTACTATGTGTTTCACGCCGATATGGTGGCCATGGTGATCCTGGGGGCGGTGCTGGTTTTGTTCTATACCCTCCTGGGGGGCTTTATGGCGGTGGGCATGACCGACCTGATACAGGGTTTTTTGATGGTCAGCGCCCTGGTGCTGGTTTTGGCGGTGGGCTTCTTCTACGCCGGGGGGATAAGCGGCGTTGCGGAAAATCTTGCCAATTTCCCCCGGTTTACCGATTTCTTCGGCATCGCCGTTCCCAAAATGGTAGACGGCGTCCAGGAAGTGGTAAACGGCGTACCCCAATTCGGCCCCGGCGCCGATTACGGCCTTCTTGTTATTATCAGTACCATGGCCTGGGGGCTCGGTTATTTCGGCATGCCCCAGGTATTGGTGCGGTTCATGGCGATTAAGAAAACCTCGATGATACGGACTTCCAGGAATATCGCGGTGATCTGGTGTTTCATAGCCCAGGCCGCCGCGGTGCTTATCGGAATAGTGGGCCGCTCTTATCTGCCGGATCTTCTTACCACGGCAAGCGACGCGGAAAATATCTTTATACACCTGGGGACCCGGTTCTTTCCCCCCATCCTGGCGGGGGTTGTCATTTCGGGGATACTGGCCGCGTCGATGAGTTCCTCCGATTCCTACATGCTCATCGCCGCTTCCTCCCTGGCAAACGACCTTTTCAAGGGGGTCTTAAAAAAGGACGCCGGGGAAGTCCTGGTTATGTGGGTCGCCCGTATCGCCATGCTCCTCGTGGTGGTGTTCGGCATAATCATCGCCCTTTCGGGCAACCAATCGATTTTCCGGGTTGTCTCCTATGCCTGGGCGGGATTCGGCGCATCCTTCGGCCCCCTGGTGCTGTTCAGCCTGTTCTGGAAGCGGACCACCTTTCCCGCCGCGGTGGCCGGTATGCTTTCCGGGGGTATTATGGTGATAGTGTGGAAGAACCTTATCGCCAGGCAGGGCGGGGTATTTGCCGTCTATGAACTGCTTCCGGCGTTTATCATTTCCACCCTGGTCATTCTGATCGTGAGTCTTGCCGGCGCCAAGCCTTCCGCGGAAATTGAAAAGGAATTTGAGGCGGCCAAAACCGCGGAATTTTAAGAAGGGGATGCTCCGCCGGCCGGGTGTTTTCTAGCCGAGTATCCTCAAGTATGAGGGGTGAAGGGGCAGGGTGATACCCCCGGAGGCGGCGGGAAATTCCTCCCCGGTGAAGAGATCCCTCCACCGGCTTTTGCCGGACCGGAGGGCCTCTCCGGGGATATGCAGAGTATGCCCCTTTGCCGCGGCGTTGACCGCCACGAGAACCTGATCGGGCCCCTGTTCCCGCATAAAGGCAAACTGCTCGTGGGAAAGCCGGACCTGCCGGTAGGAGCCCTCCCGGAGGCAGGTGTTTTCCCTTCGGACCTTGATGAAATCCCGGAGGGCCCCGAAAAGGGCCGGGGCGGGTACCCCGGCCTCCGTGTCGCCCGCCTCCTCCCCGGCGGAGGGGGAAACCCAGCCGGGGTTCCACCGGGGCCGCAGGGCCCGGTCGCTTTCCCTTGTCCGCTCCCCGGCTATGCCGAATTCGCTGCCGTAATAGATCGAGGGGACGCCGGGGAGGCAGAAGAGGATGCCGTAGAGGGGGAACAGATGGCTTTTGTTTGTGAGGATGCTGGCAACGCGGTTCACATCGTGGTTGTCGGCAAAGTTGTAGAGGGTAAGGTCCCGGTACATCCCCTCCCGCCCCCATTGCCGGTTTAGGGTCCAGGCCAGTTCGAAAAAGTTTTTGTCGTTAAAACACGACCAGAGGCCCTTGTACAGCTCGTAATTCGTTACCGAGTCCAGCCGCTTTTCCCCGGCCCAGTTCCGGTAGTCCCCGGCCACCACCTCCCCCAGAAGCCAGAAACCGGGCCGGGCCTTTTTGCACCGCGCCGCCAGTTCATCCATAAAACCGGGAAGCAGATCCGCCGCCGCGTCCAGCCTGAGGCCGTCAATGTCAAATTCCCCGATCCAGAATTCCGCGGCATCAAAAAGATGATCCCGGAGCTCCCGGCTTTCCCCGTTGAATTTTACCAGGTCATAACAGCCCGCCCAGCCCTCGTAGGAAAAGGAATCCCCCAGGGGGCTGTTCCGGGAAAAATCAAGGCCTGAGTACCAGTCCCGGTAGGGGGAATTTTCCCGCTGTTTCTGAAGATCCTTAAAGGCAAAAAAGTGCCGCCCCGAATGGTTAAACACCGCGTCCAGAACCACCCTGATCCCCGCCCGGTGGTACGCCTCCACCAGGGCCCTGAGGTCTTCGTTGTTGCCCAGCCGCCGGTCCACCCAAAAGTAGTCCACCGTATCGTAGCCGTGGGCGGAGGACTCAAAGAGGGGGCCGATATACACCGCGTTGATCCCCAGCTCAAGCAGGCGGGGGATATGATCAATCAGGGAGCGGAGCCCCGATCCGGCGGGGGAGGCGAAATCGTTGTGCGCCGGGGCCCCGCAGAAGCCCAGGGGATAGATGTGATAAAAAACCGTGTCCGAATTCATATAACCCTAAGCTCCGTTTGTGACGTACTGTTCTCTTTAGGAAAAAATTCCGTGCATGAACTGGTGGATGATCCGCACCAGCAGGGGTTCGTC
Organism: Treponema sp.; assembly: GCA_031273835.1. Lineage (GTDB taxonomy): Bacteria > Spirochaetota > Spirochaetia > Treponematales > Breznakiellaceae > JAISRD01. Next base: position 3,640 of record JAISRD010000146.1, read on the forward strand.
TATTTCTAATTCCCCGTTCAGGGAGAGGAGCGCGCTGCTTTGCAGGAGGGCGAAAAAAGCCTCCCCGTAGATAAACTGCCGGTTCTTCATGTTCCCGTGATCCTCCGCCGCGGCGGCGAAGAGCTCCGTTAAAATCCCCGCCAGGGAAGCCCGCAGATCTTTTCCCGCGGCATAGGAGGCTGTTTCCGGGGCGGAGGAAAACAAGGAGGCCGCCAGGCGGAAAAACCGGGGCCTGGCTTCGGCAAAGGCAAGGGTGTTCCGCAGGAGCCCCCGGAGGTTCATCACCAGGTCATGCCGGTAAACCGCCGCCTCCGCCAGGGCGCCGGTATACTGCCGGCCGTAAGAGGAGACTATCGCCCCCAGCAGCCCCTCTTTGTTCCCGAAATGGTGATACAGGGCCGG
>JAISRD010000148.1 GCA_031273835.1 Treponema sp.
TTCCTTCCGTGTTATAATCTTTATATGGATCTTGTGGTTGAGACGGGAAAAGCCCTGCCCCTCGGCGCCTCTCTTACCGAAACCGGGGTAAACTTTTCTCTCTTTTCCCGGCACGCCGAAGAAGTAACCCTGATACTGTTTGATTCCGCGGAAAAAGAAAGCCCCCGCGCCGAATTTAAGCTTGATAAACAGAGCAACAAAACCGGCGATATTTGGCACTGTCATATACGGAAGCTCAAAGAAGGGAGCTGTTACCTCTACCGGGTGGGCGGCCCCTATCTTCCCGAAAAGGGCCTTCGCTTTAACCCGAATAAGCTGCTGCTTGACCCCTACGCAAAGGCCCTGACCGATCTCGGTGAATGGAACGTCGGCGCGTGCCTGGGCTACGATCCCCAGGACCCCGCGGGGGATCTTTCCTTTTCCCGGGTGAATGATATAAAGACCCAGCCCCGCTGTATTGTGGTGAACGACGATTTTGACTGGCAGGGGGACCTTCCCATCAATTACCCGCTGCGTTTCAGCATACTCTACGAAACCCACATTAAAGGGCTTACGGCCCACCCGAATTCCGGGGTACAGCATCGGGGAACTTACCGCGGGGTAATCGAAAAAATACCCTACTTTAGGGAACTGGGGGTTACGAGCCTTGAGTTTCTTCCGCTGCAGGAATTTAACGAGCGGGAATTCCCCCGGCGCAGTCCCCGGACGGGCAGGCTCCTTACCAATTACTGGGGCTATTCAACGGCGGCTTTTTTTGCCCCCAAGGGTTCCTACGCGTCGGACAGAACGCCGGGCGCTCAGGTGCGGGAATTCAAGGAAATGGTCCGGGAGCTTCACAAGGCGGGACTTGAGGTGATCCTGGACATTGTATTTAACCACACCGCCGAGGGAAATGAGCTTGGGCCGACCTTTTCCTTCCGGGGCCTGGACAACGCAATCTACTACATACTCAGCGAAAACCGCCGTTACTATCAAAATTATTCTGGCTGCGGCAATACCATGAACTGTAACCATCCTGTGGTGCGGGGTTTGATCATTGACTGCCTCCACTATTGGGTAACGGAAATGCATGTGGACGGTTTCCGCTTTGATCTGGGTTCCATACTGGGCCGGGATCAGCAGGGCCGCCTGATGGAAAATCCCCCCACGCTGGAACTTATCGCCGAGGACCCGGTCTTAAGCCACACAAAGATCATCGCCGAAGCATGGGACGCCGGGGGGGCTTACCAGGTCGGGTGGTTTCCCGGGGGCCGCTGGGCGGAATGGAACGACCGTTACCGTGACGACATACGCCTTTATTGGCGGGGCGATCCGAATCAGACCAGGCACCTGGCGACCCGGCTTTCCGGTTCCAGCGATCTGTATCTGCGGGACGGCAGAAAACCCTTTCATTCCATCAACTTTGTTACCAGCCATGATGGTTTTACCCTGAGGGATTTGGTTTCCTATAATCAGAAACACAACGAGGAAAACGGCGAAGAAAACCGGGACGGAAACGACAACAACTGCAGCTACAACAACGGTTCCGAGGGGCCCGCGAAAAACAAGGCCCTCCGGCAGATCCGGGAGCGGATCATGAAGAATTTTATCGCCACCATGATGGTTTCCCTGGGTACGCCCATGCTGCTGGGGGGCGATGAGTTCGGCCGGACCCAGGGGGGAAACAACAACGCGTACTGCCAGGACAACGAGATTTCCTGGTACGACTGGTCTTTAATACAAAGCGAACCGGGCTTTTTCCGTTTCGCCAGGGAGCTTATTGCCTTCCGCCGCCGTCATCACGGTTTAATGCGCCCCGAATTTTATACCGGCCGGGACGGAAACTACAACGCCATTCCCGACATCACCTGGTTCGATGAAAAGGGGGCCACCCCGGAATGGGATAAGATCGGCTGCTGTATGGCCCTGCGGGTAGACGGAAGCAAGGCGGAGATCCTCGCGGATAAGGACGATAATGATCTTTTCATCATGTTTAACGCGGGAAACAAGCGGGTTGTTTTTTCCGTCTGCGATCCGCTTGAGGGAAAACACTGGCTGCGGGCGGTGGATACGGCACTGCCTTCGCCCGAGGATGTGCTTGTTCCCGGTACGGAACAAGGGCTGGCGTATCCCCGGTCCTATTGCGTATCGGCCCGGAGCATGGTGATTCTTATTTCAAGCTAAGGCGCTTTCAATACCGGCGCGGGGAGGAGGAATTTTGGACGAAAGCAGTTTTATCCTTGGGGTGGATTTAGACGGCGTGGTGGGAGACTTTTATGGGGCCATGCGGCGTTTTGCCGCGGAATGGCTTAATAAGCCCGTTGATTCCCTGACCGAGGATGTAAGCTTCGGCCTGGACGAGTGGGGCATCGCGGAATACGGCGGTTATGACCGGCTTCACCGCTTTGCCGTAACCCAGCGTAACCTTTTCCGGGATATGCTGCCCATTAAGGACGCCCCGGCGACCCTGCGCAAACTTTCCAACCGGGGAATACGGATCAGAATCATCACCCACCGGCTTTTTCTTAAGTATTCCCATAAAACCAGCATCACCCAAACGGTGGATTGGCTTGATAATTACGACATACCCTATTGGGACCTCTGTTTTATGAACGACAAGGTAGCGGTGGGCGCCCATGTTTATATTGACGACGCCCCCCAGAACATAACCCAGCTGAGGGGCCAGGGACATAGAACCATCGTTTTTTCCAATTCCACCAACAGGGAACTTCCGGGGCCCCGGGCGGACTCATGGCCCGAGGCGGAACGGATCGTGTGCGAAGCCATGGAAGAATGGCGGACCGGCACCACCGATTTGTTCGGATGATCCGGGGCGGGAAGTATCACAAATTGGCGGTTTTATTCACGATTCTTTGCGATACTTTGGCGCTTGCAGTTTTTCCTGAATTTTCCGCTGGCCCCGCAGGGAGAAAAAGACCACCAGGGCAATGGCAACAAGCACGGCCGCCGCAAAGATCAGTATGGAAAGCAGATCCTGGTTTCCCCCATAGCTTTCAGGAACCACGTTCAGATCCGCATAAACCGCCTCTTCCCCCGCCGCTGGGGAAAGAAACATCACGGCGATCACTATGGCGCAGACCGTAAGGGCGGCGCTTATGGCGATGAGCGCCGTAATGGCCGCAATCTTAACCGGACGGCTTGTCCGCCCGGAAACCGCGAGGTATACAATAAGACCGGCCAGGGCCGCTGAAACAATGCCCGCAAGAATCAACATTCCCCTTTTTCCTCCGATTCCCGGCGCTGTTATTGGGAATCTCCAAATAATTTTGGGACAGGCTCAAGGGTCCGGTTTTTAGGGGCCCTAAATAAAGTGGCGTATATCCTTATCTTCCTGGAAACCGCTGGTCTTGCCCACCACATAGGATGCGAAGGAACATATCATCACATCGATAAAGGTTCCCACGGCGATTAAATAAAAAGCCAGGGGCTTGAGTATCAGGTAACCCGCTTCAAAACCCCTGCCGAAATCGGTACACAGCACCGCCAGGGCGGTATAGGCTCCGGTACCGGGATAGCGGGCCAGCAGAAAGGAAATAATAAAGGCCCTGATGCCTATGGTCAGGATATCCTCTCTGGGAATGCCCAGGCTGGAGTAGGATTTGATGATGACAATAAAAGCAACCGCCGCCACCATGGCGCTGCCCGCCCGGCCAAAGATGGAGAAGAGGCTTATGGTAACCGAATTGGCCCTGCGGCGTACCCCCAGATTTTCCTTTACATGTTTGATCATCAGGGGAATGGTAAAGTTGATGTCCCCGGAAAAAAAACCGGCCAGGGCGGTACCCAGGGACCCGTAGAGCTGCACCCAGGGGTTAGTTTTCGGCCTAAGAAAGTAGAGAAAGAGGGGAAAGATTCCGAAGCAAAGTACGACGCTGAAGCTTCCCAAAAGGAGGATCAGATCCCTGAAAACATCGGCCCGCAGCGCGGTATGGTAACGTATGGCCCAGTATGCGGAAAGGGCGATGATCATAAGGGCTATGGTTTCCGAAAAAAACGACGCTATGTGATAAAAGATCCTTGAAAGGGAATCTCCCAGGGCAATTACCGGCTTTGAGTAGTTCTTATCAAAGGAAAGCCCCAGGGCGATAAAAAAGGCGAATATCCACAGGGGCAGGAGGAAAATCCCGTCGTTGATCAGGGTTTGAAATACATTGGAAGGGAAGATTTGAAGTACCGCGTCGGGGATATGCAGCGAAAGGGTCTCGATATGTTCCTCGCCGTGGATGGGGATACGGGCGGGGGGGAAAAGGAGGGTTACCAGGATACCCAGGGCAATTACAAAAACGGCGCTCACTATTATGGCGGCGAAAGTTTTAAGCGTCAGCCCCCAGAAGTTCCGGTCCTGGCGCAGTTCATAAATCGCGATAATCAGGGCAAAAAACAGCAGGGGTATCATGGTATAACGGCCGATACGCAGGGCAAACTGTTCAAGCCAGGTAAAAATTTCAAGAACCCCCGTATTCTCGTAGGGGAGCAGAAAGCCCAAAACCGTGCCAAGAATGGAACCGATAAGTAATTTGACCCAAATTTTCATGGAGATCAGCATACTTTAAAGCCCTGTTCCTTTCAAGTATACCGAAAACAGGCAAAATCACGTTATAGATCCGCGGAATGTCCGGGTATAATTTCGTTGCTAAAAACATGGGTCCTATAGTATATTGTTATCATGAGGGTAATTAAAAATAAACTGGTACTGATTACAGGGGGTGCGTCGGGTATCGGAAAACTTATGGCCTTTGACTTTGCCGGCCGCGGGGGACGGGTGTTTGTCTGGGACATAAATCAGGGACAGCTTGAACAGCTTGAAAAGGAAGCAAAGGGCCGGGGGCTTTCTATTACCGGCATGATCTGCGATGTTTCCGATAAAGAAGAAGTGTATAAAAACGCCGGGATACTGACGGAGAAGTACGGTCCTGTTGACGTACTTATAAACAACGCCGGGGTAGTATCGGGCAGAACCCTCCTGGAAACGCCGGATGAAAAGATCATCAGAACCCTCAATATCAACACCCTTTCCCTGTTCTGGACCGTCAAGGCTTTTCTCCCCGGCATGATCGAACGGGATTCCGGGCATATTGTAACCGTCTCGTCCGCGGCGGGAATAATCGGCGTAAAGGGCCTGGCGGATTATTGCGCCAGCAAGTTTGCCGCGGTGGGTTTTGATGAATCCCTGCGTATGGAACTGAAGGACCGTAAAAGCAGGGTCGGAACCACGCTTGTCTGTCCCTACTTTATTGATACGGGAATGTTTGAGGGGGTCAAAACCAGGCTTCCCCTGCTGCTTCCCATCCTGAAAAGCGGTTACGCCGCGCGGCGCATTGTAAGGGCGGTATTGAAAAATAAGAAACGCCTTATCATGCCCCGCTTTGTCGCCGCCGTGAACCTGATGCGGATCTTTCCGCCGGGGATACTTGATTTTTGCGCGGATCTGTGCGGGATCAGCAGATCCATGGATGAATTCAAAGGCCGGGAAGCTTAAAAGGACGGAAACATGAAAACGGATATTGGGGAACTTATCGGGAAAGCCCGGGAAGCTCAGAAAACCTGGGGCGCCCTGCCGTACCGCAGGCGCGCCGAAGCCCTGGGGAAGGCGGGCCGCTACCTGGCCGCCCATATTGATGAAATTACCGGAACCATCCATGCCGACAACGGGAAACTCCCCGCGGACGCCCTGGCAACGGAGCTTTTGCCCGCACTGATGGCTTTTGCCTATTACAGGAAGCGGGGGAAACGTTTTCTCCGGGAGCGGCCCGTAGGGGGGGGGAATCTCCTCATGTTCAACAAACGGAGCCGCCTTATCTATAAACCCTACGGAGTGGTGGGGATCATTTCCCCCTGGAACTATCCCTTTGCCATACCCCTTTCCGAAGTTGTAATGGCCCTGCTTGCGGGCAATGCGGTGCTCCTTAAAACCGCTTCCCTTACCCCCAAGGTGGGCCGCGCCCTGGAAGCGGTCTTTACCGCCGCGGAACTTCCGCCCCATGTCTTTACCTATGTGGAACTGCCCGGCAGGGAAGCCGGTCCGGCCTTTATCGGAAAGGACGCCTCCGGGGTGGATAAACTGTTCTTTACCGGTTCCACCGTTACGGGCAGGGAGCTCATGTCCCTGGCGGCGTCCCGTCTTTTGCCCCTGGTCCTGGAACTGGGAGGGGCCGACGCGGCCGTCGTCTGCGAAGACGCCGATCTGGATCGGGCCGCGGCGGGCATACTGTGGGCGGGGTATTCCAACGCCGGCCAGTCCTGCGGCGGAGTCCAGCGTATCGTCGTCCTCAAGTCGGTGTATCAGCCTTTTAAGGAAAAACTCTCCGCCCTGGTAAGGGGGCTCCGCAGGGATATTGATATGGGCGCCATGACGAGCCTTAAGCAAAAGGAAACGGTACGCGGGCAGGTGGAAGCCTGTCTTGCCGGGGGGGCGGAGATCCTTGCCCAGAGCGAAGGCGCTTCCCTGGACGATCAGGACCTCCACGCCCCGGCCCTGCTGCTCGGTTCGGTAAAGTCCGGTATGCCCATTGTGGACGAGGAGATTTTCGGGCCCGTGGCGGCCCTGATTCCCGCTGCGGACGACGAGGAGGCCCTGCGTATTGCCAACGCTTCTTCCTACGGCCTTACCGGTTCCGTATGGTCCCGGAACCGCCGCAGGGCCCGCGCTTTAGCCGCCCGGATAAACGCCGGCGCGGTGATGATCAACGATCACCTCATGTCCCACGGCCTTGCGGAGACCCCCTGGGGGGGCTTCGGTGATTCGGG
>JAISRD010000250.1 GCA_031273835.1 Treponema sp.
ATAGTATTTCGCCACCTTGTCAAAGGCTTCCCCGGCGGCGTCGTCAATCGTAGTTCCCAGGACGCTTACGCTGTCAAAGTTATCGGCCCTGCATATCACGCTGTGCCCCCCGGAAACCAGGAGGCCTAAAAAAGGATAATCCGGAGGGGTGCATGAACGGCCGGGCAGGACCAAGCGGGACGCATAAAGATGGGCCAGAAGGTGATCCACGGCGATAAAGGGCAGATCCAGGGCCCAGGCAAAGGCCTTGGCAAAATGGAGCCCCACCAGGAGGGAACCGAGCAGTCCCGGATGGGCGGTAACCGCCACGCCTTCAAGGTCCCCCGCCTTGAGGCCCGCCTGTTTCAGGGCTTCCGCGGTAACCCCGTCAATCCACTCGGTATGCATACGGCTGGCTATTTCAGGAACCACCCCCTGATAGGGGGTATGAAACGGAATCTGGGTGGCCACCACATTGGAGAGCACCCTGCCCCCGTCAACCACGGCGGCGGCGCATTCATCACAGGATGTTTCAATCCCCAGGACTTTCATTTTCCCGGATCAAGAATGGCCGACACGGTGCTCAGACGATAGCCCCGTCTAAGGAGGGCCGGGTAGAGTTCCGTCAGGACCGCGGCGAGCTCGGGCGACCAGGTATGGCCTATCATAACCGCATAGCCCTGCCGTTCCGCCTTTCCGCACCCCTCTTCGATGTATTTGATGATAGATTCCCGGTCCTGTTCGTTATCGAGAAAAACATCCCGCAGGGCAATGGGAAAGGCAAGTTCCTTTGAAACTGCGGGACCGGCGGTATCCCCTATGGTCCTTGAGTCAAGGAAACAGATACGCCTGTCCCGGGCGGTTTCAAGCACGGCCTTCATGATAACGGGGTCCCTGGTTACCCTGGACCCCTCATGGTTGTTAAACCCCGCTGCAGGCCAGACTTCGGCGAGGTTCTTTTCGATGACTGCCTTAACCTCGGCGGGGGTCATGCCGGTTTTTACCGCCCCCGGACCGGGGTCCTCCCCGCCCAGGGGTTCCATGGGCTGGTGAAGGAACAGTTCCTTCCCCGCCGCCCTGACACGCCGGGCCGCCTCCGCCGTATAGGGCAGTCCCGGAAGTACCGCTATGGTCAGAGGGCCGGGGAAGGAGAGGAAACCCTCAAGTTCCTTAAGGTTATTTCCCGCGTCGTCTATGACAAAGATAAGCAGCCCCTTAGATTCGGGGGGAATCACGCCGGGGGGCGGACTGCCGCCGGTCCTGTCCTGCGGCGGGGAAGAAGCGGCGGGAGGCGGGCCGGGTTCCTGCCGGGAAAGCGCGCCTGCGGCCAATTCCTCCATGGCCGCTTCCAGTTCGGGGAGGAGTTCTGCGCCGCCGCCGGGTACTGTACCGCCGTCAGGGACGCCTTCCGGGGAGGGAGCCGCCGGCCCGGTCGTTTCGGAAGGCGGTTCCGCCTGAAGGTCTAATTCCTGGCCGGCGGCCGGGGGAATGATGGGCGGCGAAAAGAGGGGACGGAGCAGAAAAAAAGCCCCCATACCCAGCACCGCAGCGCAGATAATCACCCCCGCAACAAGGGCCGCCTTAACGCCGTTTTCAAAGCTTATTTTTTTACCCCGGGAACGGCGGGATGGAGAGACTGCGCTTTTTTTGGGCGGCTTTTCCGCTGGGGTTTTTGTTTTCACCTGATTTTAGCATAAACCGGAAAAGCCCCGCGGGTAAACCCTTTACACCAAATAGGCCTGCAGTTCATCCGTTTTGGAACGCATCTTGCGGAGGGCCCGCATTTCTATCTGCCGTACCGTCTCGGGGGAAATTCCCATCTTGTCCCCTATCTTTTTAAGGGTATACCGTTTTTTCCCCATAAGCTGGTACCGGTACATAAGTATATTCCGTTCCCGCTTTTTTAGTTTTTTCAGCACATTGAGCGCCGCGTCCCCGGCGGATTTTTTGATCAGCTGCTGTTCCGGATTGTAGGTATAATCCTCGTAGAATTCTATGAAGGAACCGCTTTCGGCGTTTCCCGTGTCCAGGGAAACCGCCGCGGCGGAGATCCTTAACAGGGCGTTGATCTCATACACCGGCACACCCAGTTCCTTTGAAAGATCCTCCGGGCCGGGTTCGCGGGCAAGGCGCTGGCTTAAACTGTGATAGAATTTTTGAATTTTAAGGAGCAGTTCTTCCTTGCGGTTGGGAAGCCGTATAAGGCGGCGCTTATTGGCGAGAAAACGGATGATGCTCTGACGTATCCACCAATTGGCATAGGTAGCAAAATGTACCTGCTTTGAATAATCAAATTTATCCGCCGAATGTATAAGCCCCAGATTCCCTTCCTGGATCAGATCCAAAAGAGGCACCCCCGTGGTTATATAGGAACGGGCAATCTTTACCACCAGCCTGAGATTCGCCTCGATAAGCCGCCGTTTGGCCTGCTCATCTCCCCCTTGAATTCGCCGGGAAAGTTCCTTTTCTTCTTCAAAGCTGATAAGCGGATAACTTTTGATCTGATTGTAATAGATCAGTAAAAGATCATCCGTGTCCTGAGTCTTCTTTTGGCCCATATGGCACCTCCTGGGGGATCTTTCCTCATTTAAGGAGAAAACCCACTATATATAAGCAAATTCCATGCCAAGTCTGAGGAAAAAACGGCGGAATCGGTTAATTCTTTACTATGCAAGGAAATAAAACAGCCATGACTTTATTCCCCCGTGATAGAAGGGAAATAATGTATATATTTTCATACATTTCTTTATTTTTTCTGTATGGAAAAGATTACGGGACTGTGATACAGTATGATCATGGATGGTTTGAACGACTATGGAATACGGTACAAGGTAAAGGGCAGGGATGTTCACTATTTTATCTCCTGGTCGCCGCTGTCCATAGCGGACCGCTGGACCATCAACGCCAAGGTTCCGTCCCTGGCGGGGATATATGAAATTTACTGGATGGACGATCATGAACATCTGCGTATGTTATGGGTGGGAGATACCCACTACGGCGGTCTTCGTTCGGAACTGCGCCGCTTAACCGATCCGGAATTGACCGATAATGCGCGGGCAAAAAAGACGCTGGAAGATGAGGAGATATGGTTCCGTTATGTACCCTGTAATTCCGCGGCGGTCATGTCCGATGTGCTGTGGTTTTTCAGAAAAACCTATTTTCCCGAAAATCCCGGCGTTGACCATTCGGGGCGTTTTGAAAAGATCTATATGAATGAATCTGCGCCGGACAAACTTATCTGGGTGCCCTAGCGTCCTGTCATGATAGAATATGTGGTTCCTACCAACATTGACGACCGGGGCCTTGTCCGGGCGGCCCGGCTCCTTGAAGAAGGGGGGCTCGTCGGATTCCCCTCCGATACGAGCTGGCTCATAGGCTGTTCTTTTCATTCCAGGGGGGGCTTAAAAAAACTCAGGGCCCTTGCCGGCCGGGAGACGCCGGAAGTTAAGGAGGACCGTCACTTTACCCTGCTCTGTTCCGATATTTCCCAGTTCGGCGAATTCTGCAGCATGGACAATACCAGGTTCCGGCTGATCAAACGGCTCTCGCCGGGGCCCTATGTTTTTATACTGAATACCCTTCTGGGTACGGAGAAGGCCCTGAATTTAAAACGGGGTGAAATCGGCGTACGCCTTCCCAATCATCCGGTTCCCCAGGCGCTGATTAAAACCCACGGAACGCCGCTGTATTCGGTAACCGCCAAAAAAAGCATGTATACCCGGCAGGGGGGGAAACCGGAGTCCCCGGAGGAAGAACTTTTTGAGGGGGGCTGGGAATTGGAGGCCATTGAGGGGGTCGATCTGATCCTTGATACCGGCGACGAGCGGCCCCGTATCTTTACCACCGTCCTGGATTTGCGGAGCAGCGAGGTAACGCCCCTGCGCATGGGGGCGGGAGCGTGGCCTGTCTAAGGGGGCCCCTTATCGCGGGTTTTTTACCGGCGGAGCAGACGCCGCGGATTGGTGGTGGCGCCGTTCTGGTAAACGGTAAAGTGCACATGGGGGCCCGTACTTAAGCCCGTATTGCCCACATCGCCGATAAGATCCCCCGCGTTGACATAGGCTCCCGATTTAACCCGGTAAATATCCATGTGGCCGTAGAGGGTACGATAACCGCCCTGGTGGGTGATAACCACAAAATTCCCAAAGGTATTATCATAACCCACGGCGCTGACCCTGCCCGCCATGGCCGCCCTAATCGGCGTACCCGTGGGGGCGGCGATGTCCAGTCCGTTGTGGAATGAACGGCCCCCGCCGAAGGGACTGCGGCGGTATCCATAGTACGAAGTCAGCCGCCCCTGCACGGGCCAGATGAACAGATCCCCGTTGATCTGCTGTTCTTCTTCCCTGGGCATGACCGCTCCGGGAACAAAAAGATCCTTATTGGTGTTGATCTGATCGGAAAAAAGTTCATTGGCAACTTTTGTGGCGACCACATCGGCCTTATATTTTTTGGTGATGGATTCCAGGGTTTCCCCTCTTTTGACCGTGTGATAGACCCCGTCCTGATTGGGGACCTTCAGGGTCAGCCCTATTTTGAGGGACCGGGTATTTTTGATATTGTTAAGGGATATCAGGGTACCCGCGTTGAGGCCGAAACGCTTGGCCACTTCGCCCACCACATCACCCTGTTTAATGGTATACGATGAAAAAAGCAGCATCCGGGGCTGGGAAAATTCTTCCGGTTCGGGTACGCTCATGGGTTCCGGGGTCTCCAGGGAAACGGGGCTTATGGTTACGTCGCTTTCCCGTCCGCCCATACTGGTTTCCCATGTTTCAACGGCCTCTTCCATAACGACCGGATTTTCCTGCCCGGCAAGAAACCAGCTAACCGGAATATAGTACAGGATCATACAGGCCAGCAGCACCCGTAACAATCCGTTTATAGCATCGTTTTTTTCCCGCAACATCATATTTACTCAAGTACCATTTTAATATCGGTAAAAATACCGGAATCTTTGCTCTTATATATCATAGTTCTCTAAAAATTTCAAGTATGCGGAAGATCTTTTTCTTCCTGTTCCAGTAAAAGCAGCATATCCCGTATTTCGGCGGCCTTTTCATAGTCCTCCAGGGCAACCGCGTTGTCCAGCCGGACCTTGAGTGTTTCCCGGCGCTCCGCCGGGGTTTCGCTTTCCCCGCCGTTTTCCACCTCCCTGGTGAGTATCCCCGCCTGTTCCACCACCCCTTCGGCCACATAAAGGGGACATTTACTGCGTACCGCCAGGGCAAAAGCGTCGGAGGGCCGGGCGTCCACCACCAGGGGTTTTTCGGCGGTATAGGCCGCCGTTTCTCCGGAGGAAACAAAAAACAGCCTGGCAAAGAAGGTATTATCCCGTATCTCGTTTACCTCAGCCCTGAGGAGTACCAACCCGGCGCTGCGGGCCACATTGAGGAGCAGATCCGCCGTAAGGGGCCTGGGGAGCCCCGTTCCCCCATAACCGATGAGTATCGACTGGGCCTCCAACTGGCCGATGAAGATCGGCACCGAATAGTCGGAACCCAGGGGGCGCAGAAAGACCAGACTCCCCTCTCCCGATTTGGCTATGCCCCAAATTTCAGCTTCCAGCATGGTTCATCCCAGGAGAGCCGGCAGGCCAGCGAGGAGTCCGCGGGCCTCTTCAACTAAACCTGAACCGGAGACGGCCCTGTTGAAGATCTCTCCAGCCTCCCGGATCAATTCAAGCCCCCGTTTTTCCGCCTTTTCAAGGGCCCCGGACTCCGTCAGGGCGGCTATCAAGGCTTCCACCTCCGGCGCTTCCGCCCCTCCCTTCCGGGCGGCGCTGAAACAGGCCTCGGCAAAGGGAATTTTATCCCCATGGGCGTGGAGGAACAACAGAACGGGAAGGCTTTTCTTACCCTCCACCACATCGTCGCCGCGCTTTTTACCGGGAATCCCCGAGCTAAGGTTCCTGACATCGTCGAGGATTTGAAAACCCACCCCGAGCTTTTCCGCCCCGCCGCCAAGGGCGGAAACCCTTTCCCGCCCTTCGGGGCTGTCCCCGGAAACTCCCCCCGGACCGGAGGACGCGGCGGCGGCCCCCAGCAGGGCGGCAAAACGGGCAAGACAGCCCGTTTTGAGGCGGCACATAAGCTCGTAGTCCTCCACCGGGGGGAGGACGGAAAAGTCCCGGTGCCAGGCAATGTCCATGGACTGGCCCAGATGGAGACGCCTCATGTGTTCCCCCCAGAGGGACCAGATCCGGTTCTTTGCCTCCGCCGGGGCGTCCCAGGTTTCAATACAGGAGAGGGGGAGAAAATACAGGAAGGAGCCCGAATTGATCGCCGTGTCGGTTCCGTAGATCAGGTGAAGGGCGGGTTTCCCCCTCCTTTCGTCGGAATTATCCTCGATATCGTCGTGTACCAGGCTGGCGTTATGGGGGAATTCCACCAGGGGGAGCAGGGGCAGCGCCGCGTCGCCGCCCCCCAGGGTTTCACAGACCAGGAGCGAAAGGAGGGGCCGCCAGCGCTTCCCCCCCCGGTCGAGCAGGTCCCTCCCCGGCGTCAAAAGGGGGCGGAGCTGTTCGGGCCTTAGCTCCAGGCCGGGAAAGGTCCTGTCAATCCAACTTTTCCCGGCCCCCTCTGCCGGAATCCGGGCCCCGGCCTCCGGCAGAGGGGGAAGTTCCCGGTCAAGCAGGGCTTCTATCTTTTCAATCCGCAGGGTATACTCCATGTTCATATTTATAACAGTACCATGACAGCCTACGAAAAACTAGATTTCTGGTCCCTCAAAGCTCAAAAAGAGGGCTATCCGGCCCGTTCCGTTTACAAAATCAGGGAAATCGATCAGAAATTTGCCTTCTTTGGAAACGCCGGAGGGCGGATTCTCGATTTGGGGGCCGCGCCGGGAAGCTGGAGCCTCTATGTACTGCGGAAATTCAAGCCCTCCGGGGCGCGGGGAGGGCCGGGGGGCCCTGAGAGCGGAGGCTTACTGCTCGCCGCGGCGGATCTGCTGCCCCTGTCCCGCCGTTTTGACGGGGGCCTCTTTGACCGGGAGGACTTTTTCTTTATTCAGGGGGACTTTACCCAGGACCCCCTGCGGGAGGCCCTGCAAAGCCGGGGGCCCTATACCGCGGTGATAAGCGACGCCGCCCCGGCCACCACGGGGAACAGGACCGTCGACACCCTGCGTTCCCTGGCCCTGGCCGAAGATGCCCTTGCCTACGCGGAACGCTGCCTGGCGCCGGGGGGAAACCTGGTCCTTAAGGTCTTTCAGGGGGGGGATACGGCGGCGCTGCTTAAAAAGCTCCGGGAAGATTTCGGAAGCGCCCGGAGCTTCAAACCCGCGGTCTGCCGTCCCGGTTCGTTTGAGACCTACTATATCGGGCTGGGAAAAAAGACCTCCTAAGTCCGAACTTCGAATCTAACCACGGACCACATAGACGGCACGGACGAAAGAGGAACCACGAAAAGGACCTGTCCTAAAGAAAAGTTTTGGACCAGGGATTGTGAACAAACTTTTCGTTCTTTTCGTAGTTAATTCCTGGCTTTTGTCCGTGGGGACCGTGGTAAAATTTCTATTTGTCCGCGCTTTCCATCCTGAACCGGGCAATCCCGTCGACCAGGACCTCAATGCTGTGCTTGTTCTCCAGGCTTATCTCGTTGATCCGGGCGACGACCCTGTTGATCTGCCCCCGCCGCCCGTCATCATATCCGAGACGGCCTCCCGGTATTCGGCGGAAATGGGAAAGGCCTCTTCCGTGGTGAGGATATTCCCCTCCCCGTTCCACCGGATGTTCCCCGCACCGTCCTTGACGGAAACCGTCCGGGTCATTGTTTTATAGTTGTAGAGTTCCTCCAGGTATCTGCTCTCCGGGTGGGCGATGACAATGCCCTTGCCGTCCAGAATAAAGGCC
>JAISRD010000269.1 GCA_031273835.1 Treponema sp.
ATAAATTCACCGTTAAGAAAGAAGGTGGCCCTGACGCCGAAACGGTCAAGGGCGTCTAAAACCAGGCTGAGCCCCGCGTCGTCATCGTAGAGATCGAAACACAGGGCCGCTTTCCGGTATTTCCGCAGGCCGTGGGAAAAAAGCCCCTCCGTATCCCCGCCGGAAATTCCGCCGGAACCGCCCAAAACGGGGGCGGAGGGCCCCTTGCCTTCAGGTCCCGCCCTCGGGGGGATCAGCGCCCTTGTTCCCACGGAACCTAAATTCCGCACCATGGGGACATTTTCAAATAAGCCGTAACCCTGTTCCAGGTACACCCTATAGGACGGGGACGCCGGGGAGGGGGCCTTCAATTCAGGCCGCTCTGTTTCCGCCCAGGGGGATTTCCCATCGCTCAGATACCAGGCGCTTCCCGAACGGGCGGCGATGAACCCCCGTCTTCTTTCAAAACCCGCCTCGTCAACCCCGGCAAGGCAGAGGAGTTTCCGTTCCTCAATGTCCGCGCCGCTGAATTTCAGGTATTCGATCTTTTCCGCTCCGCCGGTAATCAGCTCGTCCTTTGATGCCCACAGGGCGGCGGAAGCGGGCTGGGAGCTGATAGCGGCCACGGGCCTCCAGCGTTCATAGTCGTAGATCTGTATCCCCCCCCTTCCCCAGAAACAGAGCTTTGTGCCGTCAGGGGAAAGGGCGCAGGAAAGGGATGGCGGCGCCCTGAGGACGCTAAAGGCCATTGCGGTCCCCGCGGGGTTAAGGTTGATACGGTAGGCAAGGGTATTCCCGCCGGACCCTGAATTTTCCCCGCCGTAGGGGGCGGCCAGTATGGTTACAAGCCCCCGGGAAGAACAAAGCACCCGTATTGAGGAGGAGGAACGGGGCAGCATCAGATAGGGCATGGCTTCGGCTGGGTACCGGGGCGCGGAGGCGTTTGCGGTATTCAGAATATAACAAAAGATATTACGGCCCCCCTTGGCAAGGATCAGGGCCTCCGCGAGGGGAATCATAAGACCGTCGGGCTGGGGCTCCCCGGCGCCGGCAATCCAGAAGGAATCAAAATTCGGATCAAATTCAAAGGGTATCGTCCCCGCCACTTCCCCCATGTCGAGGAAATTCGAATAAGGGGTCCTGGCAAAAAGTTCCGGACCCCGTATCCGGTATACCGTGGAACCCCGGAGGTAATAAAAATTCCCCCCGCCGCCCCAGCGTATCTGGTCTATGGTCCCCTCGCCGATAAGGCGGTACCGTTCCGGCGGGGGGGCATTTACCGAATCCACGGGGTAATAGTACAATTTCCGGTTCTTGGCATAGACAAAACCCCTGGAATCGGAACTCCAGACGGCGGGAAAGGCCCTTCCCGGATTATCCACCCCCGCCGCTATGACGGTCTTTGCGCCGCTTTCCCCGTTCACCAGGGCCAGGTTTCCACGGGCATAGCTTACCGGTTCAACAAAGAGGACCCACCTGCCGTCCCCCGAGGGAACTATGGTTTCTATATGGCTCCCCGGAGCGGAACCGGCGGTAAACACAGGAAAACCCGGCGCCGTCCGGGGAAGGGCCGGCGACGGAAAGCCGGAACTTCCCGGCCTGCCCACGGGTATGTGCTGTACCCCGTATGCGCCCCGTACCCAGAGAACGCCGTCCAGAAGCTCCATTTTTCCGGACACTGCGCTGAGCGGTGAAATCGATTCCCCCTTCAGGTCGGAGAGAAACAGGGTTCCCCGGGCGGAACCCGGCGTTTCCCGGGCAGAAACCGGGCTTTCCTTTTCACGGACTTCGGCCTTAAACAAAAGCCTGTTATCCTCGTCAAGATCAAGGCCGCTGAAACGTATTCCCCCCATCAGGGGAAGGGAAATAAAAAGCAATATAAGACTTGGAAAAGCTTTGATGAAACTCCATTTCACATTCGGCCTCATTGGTCCGGATTGTATTGAAGTCCGGCGTTTATAAATTCGTCTAAATCACGTTCCAGTTGTTCAAGAACCGCTTCCATGCGGTATATACGTTTAAGGGTATCCTTATCCCGCTTGTTTTCCAGGCGCTTAAAACTTTCGGCTAATATGACGGCAAAGGAAAGATCCTCATCGGGAAGGAAGGCCTGAACTTTCCGGCCCAATGCGGGAACGCCCTGGGAAGGTTCGGGGTTTCCCGGCGGCGAATCTTGTTCGTCAGTAGGTTTCACTGAATTCGGCCGCTCCTCTTGAACCGGTCAGGGGGTGATCCGCCGTATCAAAGGCCCGGATAAAGGCAACCAGCGCCATAAAGGCGATGATAATTAAGACAAGTTTGCGCACAACTCCTCCCCCTTCCTTATAATCCATTCTAATATCAATTATTTAGAATTTCAAGCGGATTTATGGCCCTGCCGTTTTTGTACGCGGCAAAGTGTAAATGGGCGCCGGTACTCCGGCCCGTGCTGCCCACCTGTCCTATGACCTTACCCTGGATAACACGGGCGTCCTTAGTTACCAGAATTTTATGCAAATGGCCGTACATGGTTTGGTAACCCCCGTCATGGTTGATGATGATATAATTCCCGTAGATCTTGTTGTACCCCGCGGCGGATACCCGGCCGTCCCCGGAGGCTTTTACCGGGCTTCCCAGCGGGGCGGCCATATCCATCCCGGCGTGGAAGCTCCTCGTTCCGGTAAACGGATCGTTACGCCAGCCGAAGGAAGAGGTCCGCCTTCCCCGGAGGGGGTACATAAAGAGTTCCCCCAGGGCTTCCCTCAGGGCTTCCCTGGACATTTTTGCCCCCGGTATAAAGAGGACCGTTCCCGGAACAATGTCTTCGTTTTGTATGTCGTTGGCGTCCAGGATCGCTTCCAGCGGAATCTGCATGGACACGGCTATTTTTGAATAGCTGTCCCCCCTTTTTACCGTATAGGGTATGCCGTCCATGTTAGGAATCCGTATCTTTTCCCCCGCCCTCAGGGTCCGTACATTACCGATGCTGTTGGATGCAATCACCGCGTCCAGGGATAAGCCGAAGCGCCTGGCGATACCCTCCACGGTATCCCCGTTCCTAACCTTGTATTCAAGCCAGGTAAAGGTTTCGCTTAAATCCAGGGGTATTTCTTCTCCATCGGGAGGGGCCGGAATGGGGTTAAAGCCCCCATAGGAGGCCAGGCGTACCTGATCCTCAGGCGGTTCGGGATCGGGGATAAAGCTTATGTCAATCAGTACCGTCAGTACCGGTACGAGGAGGATGCCCACGGCTGAACAGGCCAGGATAAAGCGCCTTTTCCGCCCGCCCCGCAGGAAGAATTCCGCCAATTGTACCAGAGGGGAAGGGCGGAGAGCCCTTGTTCCGCCTTTTTGACCGCGGAAACCCTGGTTTTCATTTATGGAAACCATTCCGCCCAGGCCCGGCCGCCTGTGCTTTGTTTTTACGGGTTGAACGGTAAAAAAGGGCTGGATCAAAACTGAATTTGTATTTCCGGGGTTTTTTCTCAAAGGAGAAGGTTTTTTCCGGGGTTCCACATGCTGGGCTGCGATAAGATCCTTCATGATTTGTTTTTTTATCGACATTATCAACACTAATCATTATACTTGCCGATAGTTATGGAAGGAGAACAAAGAGCTGGCGAAATCCGGACGGGAGGGACGCGTCCCCTTAGGCCCATCCTATTGGCCTTTGCCGCGGCGTTTATCGTTAAAATTTTCCTTTTTGATCTTATGGTCACCCAGGGCAGATCCATGCTGCCGGCCCTTGAACCGGGCTCGGTGCTGGTGGTAAATAAGGCGGCCTACGGCCTCCGTATCCCCGGTACGGATCGTTACCTTCTCCGCTGGGCTTTGCCCCATTCGGGGGATATGGTGATTTTCTATACCCCCCTGGGTGAACGGGCGGTAAAACGGTGTTCCGCCGTTAACAAAGACGGAACCTTTTTTGCCCTGGGAGACAACGATCTGGAATCTTTTGATTCCCGTTCCTACGGCTCCATTTCTATCAATCACATCCTGGGAAAGGTTATTGCGGTTAAATGAGGGACCCCGACGGAGATAAGCTTATCAAACGCCGTTTTCTTGTTTTTATCTCCCTTTTTATTCTGGCCGCCCTCTTTGTGTTCACCCGTTATATGAGGATCATGTCCCGGCCCGTCCAGCCGGAACTGTTTACCGCGGTCCCCCAGGCGGAACGGGGCTCCATCCTGGACAGAAACGGCAGAATTCTCGCCCTCCAGACCCGGCTGGGAAATATAACCCTTTGGCGGCCCGACGCGGAGGATCTTCCAGCCCTGGCGGAGGAGCTTGCCCCCCTGCTGGAAATGACCGCCGGGGATATTCTCGGGCTGATTGAAAATTCCTCAAGCGATTTCCTCTACCTTAAAAAGCAGGCCGAGCAGTCCCTGGTCAGGAAGGTACAAAACGCCCGGTCCCAGGGCAGGCTGCGGGGCGTCGGCATTGAGCCCGTCATGGGCAGAATATACCCCGAAAAGGAACTGGCCGCCCAGCTTATCGGTTTTACCGGCTCAAACAATACCGGCCTGGCCGGGGTGGAATATTCCTTTGACGCCGAACTTGCCCCCCGGGAGGGTAAAAACGGACATCAGCTTGTGTTAACCATCGACGCCAATGTCCAGCATATCCTGGAAGACATTGCCGGAAAGGCCCTGGAAGAACATAAGGCCGAGGCGGTGATGCTTATGGCCATGGATCCCCGCAGCGGGGACATACTCGGCTCCGCCTCCCTTCCGGGTTTCGATCCCAATAATATACGGGATTCCGATGAATGGCAGCGTATGGACAGGCCCGCCATCTGGGCCTATGAACCGGGTTCTGTTTTTAAGGTTTTTTCCATAGCCTCCATTCTTGATTCCGGGGCGATCAGCCCGGATACGATCTTTACCTGTACGGGCCGCTACGAGCGTTTCACCGGCCGGGGAGAACCCATAGTGATTAACTGCCTTTCCGCCCACGGACGGGTAAACGCCTCGGATATCATTGTCTTTTCCTGCAACGCGGGAGCGGCCTACGCGTCGGACCGTATGGGGGCGGAAAGCTTTGCCGAAGCTCTGGCCCAGTTCGGATTCGGCAGCAGGACCGGGGCGGGAAATCCCGGGGAGACCCCCGGCTCTCTCCGTCCCTTCAGGGAATGGTCGGAGCGCTCCAAGCCCACCATCGCCATAGGCCAGGAAGTGGCGGTTTCGGCCCTGCAGATACTCAAGGCCTCCACGGCGGTGGCCACCGACGGCATACTTATCCCCCCCCGCGTCGTATCCCGTATCGTTTCCGACGACGGCGAAACCCTGCGGGAATTCAGGAACGGCGAAGCCCGGCGGGTACTCAGTGCGGAAACGGCCAGGAATATGCGGAATTTTATGCAGGAGGGTACGATGGATATGGGTATAGGCAGGCGTGCCCGGGTCAGCGACGTGGCCCTGGCGGTTAAAACCGGTACGGCCCAGATCATCGACCCCGAAAGCAGAAGCTATTCCGAAACCGATTATATCGCCAGCTGCCTTGCCCTGCTCCCCGCGGAAAATCCCTCCCTGGTCCTGTATATGGTGATCGTCAAGCCCCGGGGGGATTATTATTTCGGCAGCCGTACCGCAGCGCCGGCCATAAAGGACGCCGCCGAAGCCCTCATCGATTACCTGGGCATACCCCGGGGCAGAAACCCCCAGGTGAACCACAGCGGGGAAATTTCCCTGCCCGCCGATGAAATGCTTTCAATAGACGGGACGATCCCCGATTTTACGGGTCTTTCAAAACGGAGACTTGTCCCCCTGCTGCTCCGGGATGATCTTCACCTGGAACTGCGGGGCGAAGGCTGGGTACGGCGGCAGGACCCCCCGCCGGGAACTCCCTTCAAAGAGGGTATGACCATCGTCCTGGAACTTGAATGAGGAATTATTGGGAAAAAAATCTCGCCGTCCTCCGGTCCCGTTATCCCGGCCTGGCCGAAGAATTGATGCGGGAGGGGGAAGAGAGCGGCGGAAACCGGCTCGTTGAGTTAAGCCCGCCGGGGGACCCCGTCCTGACCATCAACGGGATCCTTATTCACTCAAAGCGGGACCCCCGGCGGGAGGCGGACCGCCAGGCCGAGGCCCTTCTCTCTTCCCGGCCCGGCGGATCAGGCCCGGCCCTGGTTCTGGGCTTCGGCCTGGGATACGGGGCGGAAGCCCTGGTTTCGCGGCTGGAAAGGAACCCCTCTCAGCCGCTAATTGTGGTTGAAAAGGACCCCGGGCTTTTCCGCCTTGCTCTTAAAACCAGGGATCTGCGGGGTCTTCTTGCCCCGGGGAACCTTGTTTTTATTGTCGGGGGAAGTCCCGGCGGAGTTACCGGCGCTTTGGGGCTCCTTGAAAAATCCGGTTCGGGCGGCAGGCCCCTTATCCTGAAAAACAGGGCCCTGGCCTCCCTCAGCGCCGAAGACGAAGCGTGGTACGCCGAGGCGGAACGGCGGGCCGAAACCTGGGCTTCCAGGGACGAGATAAACCTCGCCACCCTGAACCGTTTCGGAAAACGCTGGACGGGAAACCTGGCCGCCAATCTTCCGGTGATCAGGGATATTCCCGGCGTGGCCCGGCTCGGGGGAATTTTAGCTCCCGGCAAAAGCCGGGGTATTCCCGTTTTTTTAGCCGCCGCGGGGCCCTCGCTGGATAGTATCGGGGATCATATCGGGACAATACGGGAACGCTGCGTTACCGTCGCCGTGGATACTTCTCTCCGCTTCCTGACTGAACGGGGGATCTGCCCCGATTTCGTGGTATCCGTGGACCCCCAATACTGGAACTCCCTGCACCTCCACCGTATAGCTTCCCCTTCCTCCTGCCTTATCGCCGAATCGGCGGTCTATCCCCCGGCGCTGAGGGAAGCTTCCTTTAAGCGGGCCCTGCTCTGCCGGTCCCTGTTCCCCCTGGGCCGTTATATCGAGGACCGTACCGATCCCAAGGGCCCCCTGGGGGCGGGCGGTTCGGTGGCCACCACCGCTTGGGACTTTGCCCGCCTCTTAGGGCCCGTCGAAATTTGGACCGCCGGTCTTGATTTGAGTTTTCCGGGCCTTAGAACCCATTTTAAGGGGGCTCTTTTTGAGGAAAATATCCACGCTTCAAGCCGCCGTTTTCTGCCCGCCGAGACCTCCTCCGTACTGGCCCTGCGCAACGGCTTCCCCTTTCCCGCCCCGTCGGCGGACGGCGGCAGGGTACTTACCGACAGGCGGCTTTCCCTCTATGCGGCGTGGTTTGAAAACCGTTTCAGCCAGGAAAGGGCGGTTCCCACCAAAAGCCTCGATGCCGGAGGATTGGCCATACCGTACCTGTACCGGGGTAAAATTGAGGAAATCCTCGCCCTGCCCCCCCGGCGCGGGGAAATCGACGGGCGCCTTTCGGAGCTTTTTGCCCGGATCGACGGGGAATTTAACTCCCCCGGGGAAAGGGAAAGGCGGGAACAGAACTATGCCCGGGCCCTTAAAAGCCTTATAGGGGGGTTGGAGGAAATACGGGAAAACGCCGAAGAAAGCGAAAGCGTCGCCCGAAACGCCCTCCGCGGCGCTTCCACGGGGGTACGGGGGGAAAAAGAGCGGGTCCTTGTGAAACTCGATGGGGCAAATAAACGCATAGAGGCCAGTCCCGTTAAGGACGCCGCGGGCTTCCTCTTTCCCCCCGGTTCGGAGCTTGAAAAGCAGCTCGGCGGCGCCGACGCCTATACCCGTCACCTGGAATTTTCCGTCCTCCTCTACCGGCATTTGGCGGATTCGGCGGGTTTTACCCTGGAAAAGCTCAAGGCCCGGTGAGGGGCGCCGATAATACAATCATGGGGAGTAAACAGGCCGCTTTGGCGGGCCTTTTTTATCTCCTCAAAGACGGTGCGCAACGGCTTATGGCCGCGACGTCCAGGCGCATCGTCTTTTTTTTTATCCCTGCCGGTAGAGGGCCAGAAAATCCCCTAAGCGGCCTATTGCCTCGGCGAGGGTTTCCTTGTCGGGGAGAAAGACGATGCGGAAGTGATCCGGGGCGTCCCAGTTGAAGCCCGTTCCCTGGACCAGGAGCAGATGTTTGTCCCTGAGCAGATCGATGATGAATTTTTCGTCGTCGGTGATGTTGAAGCGCTTTGTATCGATCCTGGGAAAACAGTACAGGGCTCCCCGCGGGGTGCTTACCGAAAGGCCGGGGACGCGGTTTACCAGTTCCACCGCCGTATCCCGCTGTTCCTTAAGGCGTCCTCCGGGGACAAGGTACTCGTTGATGCTTTGATAGCCCCCCAGGGCGGTCTGTATGCCGAATTGGGCGGGCATATTGGCGCAGAGCCTCATATTGGAGAGCATATTAAGCCCCTCTATATACCCGGCGGCGTTCTTTTTATTCCCCGAAAGGGTCATCCAGCCGGAACGCAGGCCCGGCGCGCGGTACGCCTTGGAGAGGCCGTCAAAGCTTACGGTGAGTATGTCGGGATTTATCAGCGCCATGGGAATATGGGGAACCCCGTCATAGGTGATACGGCTGTATATCTCATCAGAAAATACAATAATGTCGTTTTCTGCGGCAATTTTTCCGATTTCTACTAAAATGTCCCTTTCATAAACGGCGCCGGTGGGGTTATTGGGATTGATAAGCACCAGGGCCTTGGTCCTGCCGCTGATCTTAGCGCACAGGTCCTTCAAATCGGGGTTCCAATGGGCTTCCTCGTCGCAACGGTAATGTACCGGGCGGCCCCCGGAAAGGGTTACCGCCGCGGTCCACAGGGGGTAGTCCGGCATGGGGATAAGTACCTCGTCGCCGGAATTGAGCAGACCCTGCATGGAAATCATGATCAGCTCGCTTACCCCGTTCCCGATATAGACATCGTCGATCCCCACGTCCATGATCCCCTTGCTGTGAAGATCCAGCAGAATGGCCTTCCTGGCGGCAAAAAGCCCCCGTGAATCGCCGTAGCCCTGGGCGTTTTTCATGTTAACGATAATATCGTGGGTAATTACGTCGGGGGTGTTGAACCCGAAGGGGGCGGTATTGCCTATGTTCAGCTTGATAAGGGTAAAGCCCTCTTCCTCAAGCCGCTTTGCCTCTTCCAGTACCGGTCCCCGTATGTCATAACAAACCTTGTCCAATTTTGAGGATTTTTCAAAAATTCTCACTTCGCGTCTCCGTAAATATAATCCGCCGCCTTTCCCGTATAGGCGGCTAGAATCACCACATGAATTTCCGTTTCCACGCGCTTAAGCCCTCGGTCCCAGGCGCTTCTGGTACGCACTCTCCGTTTAACCCTGTCCCTGCCCCGGCCGGCAAAGAGGAGGAACTCTTCCCGCCGGTCCGGGAGGAATTGAGCCAGCGTTCCGGACAAAAGGAAGGCCGAAAGTCCCGTAACCAGGCCGTTCCCCGATCCTCCGGCCAAAAGGATGAATTGATCCGCCGCGGGCATAAACTCCCTTTCCAGCAGCAGGACAAAGGCATAGTACCACCGCGTCCAGTCTTTGTCCGCCCCCGGACCGTCGAGGCGGTCCTTAAAAAAGCTGAGGGCCCCGGCGTGGTCCCTGGTAAGAATCCGGGCGGCGCCGAAGACAAGGGCGTTGGAGTTGACCAGGGCCGGTTTTACCACGGCGAGCTTCTTTTCCAGAAGATTTACCGCCC
>JAISRD010000022.1 GCA_031273835.1 Treponema sp.
TAAGTCCGGGATTCGGCCGCCGCTTCTTTAAGTTCCCTGGACGCTTGATTTCCGCCCTTGGCGCTTTTCTTGATGATAAGCTCCTTGATCTTGGCGGCTTTGCCGATCTTATCCCTGATATAGTAGAGCTTTGCCCGCCGTACCCTGCCGGGCCTGACCAGTTCTACCCTGGCTATACGGGGGGAATGGATGGGGAAGATCCGCTCTACCCCTACACCGTAGGAATTTTTCCGAACCGTAAAGGTTTTGCCTATCTGGGAATTCTTCATGGCAATAACCAGGCCCTCATAAATCTGGATACGCTCGGTTTTTCCCTCGACGATCTTAAAATGGACCTTAACCGTATCGCCGACCTTAAAGTTGTCCAGCTCAGCTTTCATTTGGGAAGCTTCAATCGCTCTTATCTCGTTCATCTCTTCCTTCCTCAATAAATTTAACGGTTTCCGCGTCAAAACGGCCCTCCCGAAGCCCCCGGTCTATCAGATCGGGCCTGACGGCAAGGGTTTTTTCAACCCGTTTTTTAAGACGCCACCGCCGTATATTTTCGTGGTGCCCCGAAAGAAGCACTTCGGGGACTCTGGTTTCCACTTGTGTAACTTTGGCCTCAACTTGTTGAAATTTCAGTATATCAAGAATTTCAGGTCTTGTATACTGGGGGTATTCCAATAATCCGCCGGAAAAGCTCTCTTCTTCAAGGGATTCGGGGGTAATCACCCGGTCCACAAGTCTGTACACCGAATCGATCACCGCCAGGGCCGCCACTTCGCCGGAAGAAAGCACATAATCCCCCACCGAAAGTTCCTCATCCACATAGGCGTCGATGATACGCTGATCGATACCCTCGTAGCGTCCGCAGATAAGGATGAGCTCCTCCAGGGCGGCAAGCTTCCGGGCCCGCTCCTGGTCGAAGGGCCGTCCCGAAGGGGAAAGATAGATCACCGTCCGGCGGGGTTCCGCGCCGGAGGGAACTACGCCGGAAGTACCGGAAGCCTGCGGCGGATTCCCCGCCGCCTCGAGGGCGGCCCTCAAGGGTTCGGCCAGCATCAGCATACCCGGACCGCCCCCATAGGGCGCATCGTCGCAGCTTTTGTGCCTGTCAAGGGCAAAGTCCCTGATATTGAGGGCCCGGTATCCGATGATCCCCCGTTCCAGGGCCCTGGCCATGATGGAGCTGGCAAAGTAGGCGTCAATAATTTCGGGGAAAAGGGTAAGAACGGTAAATTTCATCTTTTTTCCCGGCCCCTGTCATTCATCAAGTATCCAATATCCAGTCCTGAAGCAGTTCCGCCCGTCCCCGCTCCGTATCAATGGGGCCGAAAAATTCATTCCTGAAGGGAACGAGTTTTTTTTCACCCCCGGGAAGGGTTATTTCCGCAAGAAAACCGCCGCCGCCCTCAATTATACCGGTAATTTCGCCCGTAAAGCGCGGCCCCCCCTGGGCTTGTACAAAAACCTTAAGCCCCTTGAGGTCCTCTATATAGAATTCCCCTTCCCCAAGGGGGGCGGCCTGGGATCGATCCACGAGGATTTCCGCCCCCCGGAGCGTCCCCGCCGCTTCGGGGCTGTCGATACCGGCAAATTTCATGAGCGGCGGGGAGGGGGTAAATTCCTCAATCGTATAGACCTGTTCGCGGCCGCCGAGCCTGAGCACCGCCCTGTCCAAAGCAAGGAGATGCCCCGTTTCTCCCGACAGGGAGCGGATCTTTACCCTGCCTGTAATACCGAAGGGAGGGCCCACCAGGGCTGCCACAAAGCGGCCGGTCAAGGTTCCAAAGAGGGAGGTCCCGGATTAGTCCAGGATTTCTAAAACGGTATGCTTGCCGCTTTTAGCGGAAGCCGCCTGGAGCACGGTCCGCATCGCCTTGGCTATGCGGCCATGCTTGCCGATCACCTTGCCTATGTCTTCGCCGGCGACCCGGAGTTCCAAAATGGTGGAACGTTCGCCTTCAATTACGCTGACATCAACCTGGCCGGGATCATCCACCAGGGATTTGGCGATATATTCAATGAGGTCTCTTTCCATGATTATCTCCTTGTGACGGGGCTATTTTAAGGAGAAGTTCTTTTTGTTAAGAATATCCCGGACCGTATCGCTAACCGTGGCGCCCTTATCAATCCAGGTCCTGACCTTTTCGGCGTTAAACTGGATCTGCTTATCCTCCGCCTCTATGGGATGATAAAAACCCAGTTCTTCAATGGTCTTGCCGTCCCTGGGAGCGCGGCTGTCCATTACCACAATGCGGTAATAGGGCCGCTTCTTAGTCCCGAATTTTTTTAACCTGATCCTCGCGCTCATAGATCCTCCTGTAAGATTTTTCCGGCGGACTGTCCATGCGCCCTTCGGAAGCCCGATTAACGTTGATTTTCCAGAGCCGGCTCGGACTGACCGGTATTCTGTTTTGTACCTGTGTTTGCCAGTTTAGCAAAGCGGGGGAATCTCGTCAATCGAAGGGAAGGCTATGAAAAATGTCTAAAAGATGCTACACTATGGATCAGGTAGCAATGTGAAGGATATCGGCGAATATACCGAGGCTGTATCGGAGTACGAATTATTCTCGTTTCTCAGCGAAAAGATCATTTTCAAGGAATTTACGGCCTTTTCGGCCCTTAAAACCTTTGTCCTCCCCATATTAAAGGATAAACGTATTTATCCGGTGATAATGCGCTGTTTTGAGCTGATTAAACGGCTTAACTGGGGCTTTTTTTCCGAAATGACCGCCCAAGCCCATAGACGGCTTTGGCGGGAACTGGTTATCCCCGATAAAAACTTCCCCGATGCGGGGGATCTTAAGGATACCCTGCAAATTTCAAACCTTTACATAGCAATGCTGGATATACACGGCTATACCAAATTCTGCATGGATTCCCGGAAAAACCTTTCCATGATGCATACCCTGGACTGGATGATGAATACCGAGGTGCGGCGCATTTCGACCTGCTGCCAGGCGGTAAGCCAGCGGGAACGGGGGGATGAAATGGTGGTGGTCGCCGCCAGCGCCACCGACGCCCTTACGGTAACCCTGGCCATCATGGATTACTTCGGCAAAACCAATGTGGTATCCGATCCCGCCATACCCACCCGGAGACAGGGCAACGCCGAGGCCCTGCCGGTTTTTAAGTGTTCCGCCGGCATCACCGGGGGCAATACCCAAAGCCCGCTGATCATCACCGAAAAGGGAAATTTGGCGGGGTTCCTTCTCAATTCCGGTGCCAGGCTCCAGACCAGGGCGAATGAGCTTTCATCCAAGGAAAGCCGCATCATGGTGGCGAAACAGGTTCAGATGAACTTTATGAAGGAAAACCAGACCACCAAAGGCCCCCTCTCCCGGAATAACGCGATCTATTTTTTTGATACGGGCCACATAGAGTTTAAGGGGGTTATGATCCCCACCTGCGAAGTGGTGTTTAAGGCCGAGGAGCGGTACAAGGAACAGTTCAGCGAAGAATTGATACGGCTTTTCGGTTCCATACGGGAATCCCTGTGGGAACAGCGCATCTACCTGGATCTGATGGATCTGCTTGCCAAGATTGCCTTCGCCATGCCCCCCTTTAATGTAACCCCCCCCAATCCGGTTCACGGCATGATCAGCATCACCAACGATTCTTTTATGCAGTTGTGCAGGCTGTCCACCAAGGCCTATAGTACTGATGAGGATTATCCGGGGGCCGTGGAATTTTTGAAGGATTTTATCTCCATAGTCGAGATGATCCCCGGCTTTGACAGGCTGGTCCTTGATTATCTAAGGGGTATCACGGACAAATACGATCTGCTGCTTAAAAATTATGAGGCCTCCATAGAAAAAGAAATTGACGAAAGGGCCATAGAGATCTTCCAGGGCCAATACTTAAAGGCCTATCAGGCGGCGAAAAACGGCGCGGCGGTATTCGAAAAATTAAAAGTCATGGGCCGTAAAAGCCCGGCCCTTACCAAGAAAAAAAACCTCTGGTTCAGCCTTATCAAAGCCCATAAGGACGAGATGGAATTTACCCTGTATTCCGGGAAAAAATGACCCCGTGGCGGGGGGCGCTTATTCCGCGAAAACCGGTTCCAGTCGCTATCATTCCGGCTATAGTCGGCGCCATTCCGGCTACAGTCGGCGGCTCTCCGCCTGTCCTAGACCCCCAGGCAGGTCCCCACCGCCTGCGCGGTATCCAGCATGTGATGATCCCCGGGGACAAGCTTTACCTTCCCCGCGGGGACCGAAAGATCCACGGCCCGTATATCATAGCCGGACTGGGCTACCATTTTTCCGTATGCTCCCCGGGCAAGAAGGTCCGCCGCGGCGGTCCCGAAGTTGGTGGCCAGAAGCCGGTCGGAGGCGCTGGGTATGCCCCCCCGCTGAACATGTCCCAGTACGGTGGCCCTGGTTTCCATTCCGGTTTCCTTCTCAATCTCCCCGGCGACCCTGTAGGCAGCCGAAGGGAGGCCGTCTTCGGAACGGAGCCGCTTCCTTTCCTTCTTTTCCATCCCGGCCTCCTCCGCCGAGAGGGCCCCTTCGGCGACCACCACGATGGAAAAGCTTTTGCCCGTTTTTGCCCGCTCTTTGAGATGGCATCCTATGGCTTTTATGTTATAGGGAATTTCCGGGATGATGATCACGTCGCCGCCGCCGGCTATGCCCGAATACAGGGCCAGCCATCCGGCCTTGTGGCCCATGGTTTCTATCACCATAACCCTGTTGTGGCTTTGGGCGATAGAGTGAAGCCGGTCTATGGCGTCGGTACAAATACTCATGGCCGAATGGAAACCAAAGCTCCTTTCGGTGCCCTCAATATCGTTGTCGATGGTTTTAGGCAGACCCAGTATATTGAGTCCCTCCTTTGAAAGGAGATAACCCGTTGTATTGGTACCGTTGCCCCCCAATACCACCAGGCAGTCCAGTTTATACTTGTAGTAGTTTTCCTTTATGGCCTTGACCTTGTCTTCGCCGATATCGTTGGTTTTGAAGGGTTTTTCCCGGCTGGTCCCCAGTATAGTCCCCCCACGGGTAAGAATGCCGGAAAAATCCTCCGGGTGGAGGGACCGTACATCGCCGTCGATAAGACCCCGGTAACCGTTGGCGATTCCCAGGATATTCATGCGGTAACGGTCATAGGCCGCCCGGCAGACCCCCCGTATGGCGGCGTTAAGTCCGGGGCAGTCCCCTCCGGCGGTAAGGATGCCGAAGGTCTTGGTAACGCTTTCCATACCTTTATTTTAACACCGGGGCGTTAAGTTTGTTAGTCCACGGCGCTCCGAAATACCCCGCGCCCAGGGGGAATTTCACCGGGCCGGCTCTTTTTATCCAAAAACAACGAAATCACATAGAGGGCAACCGCCGTCCAGATACAGGCAAAAGCCGGAATCTTAGCGGGGGGGAAGGGTTCGCCGAATAAGAAGATCCCGATCAGGAGCAGGATGCTGGGGTTAATAAACTGAATAAACCCCATGGCCGACAGGGGGAGCAGCTTGGTCCCCCGGGCAAAACAGTAGAGGGGCGCCGTGGTAACCGCCCCGGCGAAGAGGAGGAGGACCCAAAGGCGGGGGCTCAAGCCCCGGAAGTCCTCAAGTCCGCCGCCTCCAAAGAAGATAAGGAGGAGCGCCAGGGGAGAAGCCAGGAGAGTTTCGGCCCCCAGGACTTCGAGGGAACCTGCGTCGATTTTCTTCTTCAGCAGGCCGTAGAGGCCGAAGCTGAGGGCCAGTCCCAGGGCGATCCAGGGGAAGATCCCGGTAAAGGCGGTAACCAGGACGACCCCCAGGACGGCGCAGCCGAAGGCGGCCCACTGTAATGGGGAAAGCCGTTCCCGGAAAAAAATAAGCCCTAAAATCACGGAGAGCAGGGGGTTGATGTAGTAACCCAGGGATGCGTCCACGGCGTGTCCGGCGTTGACCGCCCATATATACAAGCCCCAGTTTACGGTAACCATGCAGGCGGAACCCAGGACAAGCAGGCGTTTTTTAGGATCCTTAAGCAGGTCTATCCAACGGGTATTTTTCCGGGGCAGCAGCAGACAGGCGATCAAGCCGAGGGAGCAGAGTATCCTGAATCCAAGTATGTGGAGGGCGTTAACCGGGGAAAGGAGTTTCCAGTACAGGGGCAGGACGCCCCACAAGGTATGGGAGGCGGCCCCGAAAAAGACCCCCTGAGCCCGTCCGGATGTATTCATGGTTCAGCGTACCCCGAACAAGAGCTTTCCGTATAGGCAAAAAAACGGCCCATGGCTTTCCCCGCGGCGGCGCGGGGAAAGCCGCTTTTGACCTTAGAAGTAACGCTTAAGGAGGCCCCGGAAACCGGCGCAGTGGCGGGCTTCGTCCCGGGCCATTTCATGAACCGTGTCGTGAATGGCGTCGTAGTTCCGCTCTTTTGCGCGTTTGGCGATGTCGGTCTTGCCGGCGCAGGCGCCGTATTCCGCTTCGACCCGAAGTTCCAGATTCTTCTTGGTACTGGAAGTAACCACCTCGCCCAGAAGCTCGGCGAATTTGGCGGCGTGTTCCGCCTCTTCAAAGGCATAGCGTTTATAGGCTTCGGCGATTTCAGGATACCCTTCCCGTTCGGCCACCCGGCTCATGGCAAGGTACATACCGACTTCACTGCATTCGCCGTTAAAGTGGGCCCGCAGATCTTCCTTAATATCGTTTTCCACACTGGCCGCAACCCCTACCGTATGTTCAGCGGCAAAGGCCTGTACGCCTCCGGCCTGCTGGGTAAACTTGGAAGCGGGAGCCTTACACTGAGGGCACGCCTCGGGGGGCTTATCCCCTTCAAATACATAACCGCAAACTTGACAAACCCATTTCATAATCTCTTCTCCGTTTGTATTGATATAAAATCGGCATACGCCGAATTCTCCTCTCTAAAACTGCCGCCGCTTGAACCCCCGCGGCAGTCTTTGCATAAACCATAAAACACGGTACGGCGGAAATCAATGACAAAAGCCCCTTCGGGCTGTTCCCCGCGGGCAGGCTCAAAACCGCGGCAGAGCGCTTCCGCCTTGTCCGGGGGAATATCCGCCACGGCTCCGCACTTGGAACAAACAAAGTGAGGATGGGGCTCGGTAATTCCGTCAAAGCGTTCCTCCCCGTTCACCGTTCCCAGGGAAAGGGCCTCCCCTTCTTCCCGAAAAAGCCTGAGGTTCCGGTACACCGTACTCAGGGAAAGATCCGGCATATCCGGCTTGAGCCGTTCATATACCCACTGGGCGCCGGGATGGGTGTCCGTCCCCCTCAGAACACCGAGTATGGCGTCCCGCTTTACGCTGTGTTTTCGTATTGGGGTATCGATCTGTATCATCAAAATTCATAATAATAGTTATTATTATTATTGTCAAGCAAATTTTTCAGGAATTCGTAAAAAATAGCACAGTATTTTATCGTTGTATAAAACAACAATAATAGCTATTATTGTTTATATGATGATCCGAGGGAATTCTGTTTCTCTTGAACCCCTCCTGCGGGTCTGCTATTATAATGCAAGTTTCGATAAGGATGTTAACGATGCAGTCATTGGGTATCAATATCGGCTCCACGAGCCTTAAAATGGTTTTATGCGAAAAGGATGATAAAGGAATTTCCCGTTCTGTCTGGAGCGCCTCGGTACCCCATGAGGGGGATTTTTCCACGGCGGTTAAAAAGCTTCTTGCCGAAGGTAAGATTCCCCCGGGTATACCCGCCCTGGTAACGGGGAACGAAGGTCGTTTTATGTTTGACGCCGCTGGAACCCTGGAGCCCCTCTGTGTGGAGGCGGCCCTCCGTTCCCTTTCGATTAGAGCCGACGCGGTGGTTTCCATGGGCGGGGAAGATCTGGTTGTTTACCGCCTGGATGAATCGGGCAAAATCGTCAATAATTTTTCCGGGAATAAATGCGCCAGCGGGACCGGGGAATTCCTGAAACAGCAGCTGGCCCGTATGGATATGACCCTGGCGGACATCGACCGGGTGCCCGATACGGCCACGGTCTATCCCCTCTCTACCCGTTGTTCGGTCTTCATGAAAAGCGACTGTACCCACCGTCTCAACAAGCGGGAGGCTTCCAAGGATGATATCGTCCTTTCCCTTTCCGATGTGATGGCCGTCAAGGTTATCGACTTCCTCAAGCGGGCCAAGCTCAGTTCAGGCCGGGTGGTCCTTACCGGGGGCATTACCCTGAACCGGCACATTATGCGTTTCATACAGGAAAAGGCCCCGGATATTGAATTCATCATCCCCGAGTCGGCGGCGGTCTTTGAGGCCCTGGGAGCGGCGGTACTGGCCCCCGAATCGGGAAGCCCCCTGCCCTCCGGGGAAAGGCTGCTCAAACCCAATGAGATACGCTTCGGGACCCTTCCGGCCCTCAGGGAATGGGAGGGCAAGGTCCGGTTCTTTGAAAAGAGCGGAGGCAGGGCCCGCCCCGGCCGCCGTTATATCCTGGGGGTCGACGGGGGTTCCACCACCACCAAGGCCTGTCTGGTCGACGCGGAGACCGACGAGATTGCCGCGAGCCACTACGGTCGTACCCACGGCGACCCGGTAAAGGCCCTCAAGGAATGTCTTGCGACCATCCAGGAAAAGGTCATTGCCGATACGGGGGATAAACAAATCGACATACGGCTTGTGGCCGTTACCGGTTCCAGCCGGGAAATACTGGGGGTGTTTCTGGAAACCCCGGGGGTGTACAACGAGATCATCGCCCATTCCGTGGGGACCACCTACTTTGACCCGGAGGTGGAAACGATCTTTGAAATCGGCGGGCAGGACGCGAAGTATGTTCTCCTTAAAAACGGGGTCCCCATCGACTATGCCATGAACGAGGCCTGCTCTGCGGGAACGGGTTCTTTCCTCGAGGAAAGCGCCTCCGGGGATCTTTCGATCCATAGCGCGCCGGAAATCGGCCCCCTGGCCATAAAAGCCGACGCCCCCCTTAAATTCGGCGAGCACTGTTCGGCTTTCATCAACAGCGACATACGCAAGGCGGTGCAGCAGGGGGCCACCAGGGAAAACATCACCGCGGGGATAGTCTGTTCCATCGTGGCGAATTACCTGAACCGCGTGGTGGGGAACCGTACCATAGGGGGGAAGATCTTCCTCCAGGGCGGGGTGGCGAAAAACACCGCCGTACCCCTGGCCTTCGCCATGCTGCTGGACAAGGAAATACTGGTTCCCCCGTCGCCTGAACTGATGGGCTGTTTCGGCGTCGCCCTGCTGGCTAAACGGAAACATGCCGCGGGCCTCCTGGACGAAAAGCTTAATCCCGCCGGTTCCGGGGCCGTTGTGATAGATGAACTGCTTACCCGGGAGATCATCTATGAGCGGGTCTTTAAGTGCCAGAGCTGCGATAACTACTGTCCGATTCAGGTTTTAACCGTGGCGGGACACAAGTATATGTTCGGCGGCCGCTGCAATAAGTATACCAATATGCGGAAGGCCGCGCCGGATTCGCAGTCCGCGGAAGCGCCGGTCTTTGACTATACGGAAAAGCGGCAGAAGCTGTTTTTTGAGGAATTTGGAGCCCCTTCCGCCGTGAAGGAGGGGGCTGCCGCCTTAGGTTCCGCGCAGCGGAATTCCGGAACCGCGGCAAAACGGAATTTTGTTGTGGCAATTCCCCGGGCTTTTTCCGTGCATACCCTTTATCCGCTGTACAGCTGGTTCTTTTATGAATTGGGGATCAGGACCTTTCTTTCAACGGAGGTTGTCCATGCGGGGGTCGCCAGGGCGGAATCAACCTACTGCTTTCCGGCTGAAATTGCCCACGGGGCGGTACAGGACTGCCTTGATAAGGGGGCGGATTATGTGCTGCTGCCCCATTTTAGGGACATGCCCAGCTATGAGGACGATGTTCACGCAAACTTCTGTCCCATCACCCAGAGCCTTCCCTACTATGTGGAAAAGGCCTTTCCCGACGTGGACAAAAAGCGCTGGCTCCCCCTGGTGGTAAGCTTTAAATTCGGCGAGGAAAAGGCGCTGGAATTGTTTACCCAAATAACAGGGCCGCTGGGCATCGGGGAAGAGGAAAGCTCCAGGGCCTTTAAGGCTGCCCTGGCCAAACAACAGGCCTGTTTCGAGGCGGCCCGGAAACTCGGCCGGGAAGCGCTGGAAGAGGCCCGCAGGGCGGAGCGGCCGGTAATCGCTCTTCTGGGCAGGCCCTACAACGCCTTTACCGCCGAGGCCAATATGGGGATTCCCAGAAAATTTATCACCCGGGGCTATTCGGTTATCCCCTTCGACATACTTCCCTTTGAGGATGAAACCATCTTCCCCAATATGTACTGGTACTACGGTCAGCAGGATGTAAAATCGGCGGCCCTGCTCAAGAAGGAAGATAACATTTATGTTACGTATATCACCAACTTTTCCTGCGCCCCCGATTCGTTCATACTCCACTACCTTAAATGGATCATGGGGCAGAAACCCTTCCTCGTTCTGGAACTGGACTCCCATTCGGCCGACGCCGGGGTGGACACCCGCGTGGAGGCCTTCCTGGACATCATAGACGGCTACCGTTCCAAGCGGGGAGAACTTGAGGCGGAGCGCTACCATAACGGCTGGAACTTTGTGGCGGAAAAAACCGCCGGAGGCTTTGATCTGCGCGTCGACAATACCCTGACGGGCGAAAAGGTTCCCATCGTCGGGAATAAGCGGGTAAAACTGCTCCTCTCCAATATGGGGGCCATCTCTACCGAGTATATAGGCGCGGCGGTGCGGAGCCTGGGCATCAACGCCGAAGCCCTGCCGGTCGCCACGGCCAAAACCATACAGATAGCCCGGACCCATGCGTCGGGCAAGGAATGTGTTCCCAGCCATCTGGTACTGGGGGGCGCCCTCCAGTTTTTCGCAAGCGAAAAGTACCGCAAGGACGAGCTGTACCTCCTCTTTGTGCCGATTACCACAGGCCCCTGCCGTACGGGGCAGTACTATGTGTACTTCGAAAACCTCTTCCGGGATCTGCGGCTTGAAAACGTGGTGGTTTTTATTCTTTCGGCGGATAATTCCTACGGAGAGCTGGGACCGGGCTTTGCGAAGGAAATGTGGCGGGGCTTTGTGCTGGCCGATTACCTGAAGGACATTCAGACGGCCCTCAAGGCTACCGCCGCCGACCCTGAGAAGGCCCTTATCGAATATGAAAAATCCTGGCGTTCCCTGATGCGGACCGTCGAATTTGAGCCTAAAAAGATCTGGCGGCGCCTTAAGGAGCTTGCCGGGGAGGTGAAAAAAATACCCCTCAAACGCGGCCTCGCGGAATGCCCCAAGGTGCTTATCGTGGGCGAAATCTATGTACGCCGGGACGATTTCGCGGTGGGCGAACTTACCGATTTAATGAGTGAGCGGGGCATCGCGGTAAAGGTGGCGGGCATAGCCGAGTGGATACATTACCTGGATTTTGTGAGGGAATACGCCCTTAAAAAGCTGATCAAGCTCCGCAGGCCCGGCGCCCGTTTCTTATCAAAACCCTGGCGGGATCTGAAAAAGCTCGGCCTTGAGAAATGGTGGAAACACTCGGTGGAAAAGAAGGTCCTTTCCATACTGGAAAGGACGGCCCTTATCCCCAGGACCCCCCACGACATGCGTGAAATTATGGCCAACGCCCGGAAACACTTTGTCAACCTGGAGTTGAATTCGGAAATCGCCGTTTCAAGCGGAGCCGCCGCCACGGCCATGGAACAGGGTTATTCAGGGATAGTCAATATCAGCCCCTTCGCCTGTCTCATAGGCCGGGTTATCGAGGGCCTCTTTACCCCCTGGGCGCGGGAACGGAATTATCCTATCCTGTCGGTGGAGGTGGACGGCAATCTCCTTCCCCCCAATATCGTGAACAAACTCAATATCTTTATGGTGAATGTACTCCGCTTTAAGGGGGGCAACGATCTTTCAAGCCTGGTGGACAGGGCCGGCGCAAGGAGCATCCGTTTTGCCGCCCCCGTAGCGGACGGGGAAAGCTCCGCCTGCGCCGTCCCGTCCTGCGGGGCCTGTGCTGACAGGGCTTCCTGCGAGGGGCGGGAACCCCTCGCGGCGGGAAAATGAAGATCAACCGTAATTTGAAGTACGCCCTGGTCCTCTCAGGGGGCGGCGCGAGGAGCCTCGTTCATGTGGGGATACTCAGCGCCATGGAAAAGGCCGGCTACCCCCCGCCGTCCCTGGTGGCGGGTACTTCCATGGGGGCTATCGTGGGGGGCCTTTACGCTTCGGGGATGAAGTCCGCGGAATTGCGGCGTTTTATCCTGGAAGAGCTGGATATTGCCAGCTTTATGGAAAGTTCGGTCTTCAAGCTTCAGGGCCCCCTGGGCAGGATCTTCCAGGCCGGGCAGGCCCTGGGTTCCGTTACCTCAAAATTGGGGATAGATTCGGGCGCCAAGGTTCTGTCCCTGCTTGAGG
Source organism: Treponema sp. (assembly GCA_031273835.1). Taxonomy (GTDB): domain Bacteria; phylum Spirochaetota; class Spirochaetia; order Treponematales; family Breznakiellaceae; genus JAISRD01. The sequence continues at coordinate 12,326 of JAISRD010000022.1, forward strand.
AATTTTCAGGCGGGAAAAAAATAGAAGACTGCGCCATACCCTTTTTGTGCAACGCCGTTGACTTAAACTCCGGGAAAGAACTGGTATTCAGATCCGGTTCCCTGGCCAGGGCAATACGGGCCTCCATGTCCTTCCCCCTGGTTTTTGAACCCCACATAGAGGGGGACCTCTGCCTGGTGGACGGCGGCGTGGCGGACAATATGCCGGTCAGGGCGGCCCGGGAAGCGGGGGCCGCCCTGGGCATCAGGCGTTTCCTCGCGGTGGATACCCGCCGGTGGCGCAGGGTGTCCCCGGAGCATTTCAGGAACGGGATCAATGTGATAATGCGCTGTTTCGACGTACTGGTACGGAGGATGGAACTCCGGTCCGAAGGGGCCGAAAAATTCAAGCGGGCGGATCTGATACTCCGCGCGGTGGACAACTCGGGTATCGTCGATTTTTCCCGGAAACGGGAACTATTGGCCCTGGGCGAAGCGGCGGTACGGGCAAGCGGGGCGGAACTGGATGCCTTTTTCGGCTCAGGGATACGGGCCGCCCTGGCCCGGCGGAAAAAAATGGACTGCGGTATAGTGCTTGACATCCCCTATGAAGACAGCGGAAAGTACGGAGCGGAGGTTCCGATAGAATGAGCATACAGCGGCTTGATAAAAGCATAAGCGGCCTGGTGGAATCCTACGGGAAATACGGACTGGTGAACCAGGCGGGGGAGGCGAACCTTCCGTCCCGGAAAAGTATAGAGGGAATACTGCATGAACTGACCGAACTGGCCCTGCCGGGTTTCAGGGAAATGGAAACCCTGGACCATGACAATCTGGCGCTGATCACCGCCGAGCGGGTAAACCGCACGGCCCGCAAACTGGAACGGGAACTGGAAAAGGCCGTGGCCTTCGGCTTCCGCGAAAAAAACGGCGGCCCCCTCCGGGGCTGCCACGCCGCGGCGGAACTGGCGGTGGATGATTTTTTTGAGGAATTCCCCGGCCTGCGGAAAACCCTTGCCCTGGACGTGGAGGCGGCCTTCCGGGGGGACCCCGCAGCGAAGAGCATGGACGAGGTGATCCTCGCCTATCCGGGCTTTGAGGCCATTGTGGTTTACCGGCTGGCCCATTTTTTCTGGAAACGGGAAATCCCCCTTATCCCCCGCATGATGAGCGAAATCGTCCATAACCGCACCGGCATCGACATACACCCCGGCGCTGAAATCGGGACCTCCTTTTTTATAGACCACGGTACGGGGGTGGTGATAGGGGAAACTACGGTGATCGGAAACGGCGTCAAACTCTACCAGGGGGTTACCCTGGGGGCCCTGTCGGTAAAAAAAGAAGAGGCCGGCAAAAAACGGCACCCCACCATTGAAGACGGGGTAACGATCTATTCCGGGGCGACCATCCTGGGGGGGGACACGGTGATAGGCCGGGACAGCACCATAGGGGGTAATGTGTGGATCACCGAACCGGTTCCCCCGAACAGCAGGGTCTATCTGGGAAGCGGGAACCAGGTGGTCAAACCGCAGATCCCTCTTGTTCCTTGATGGTTCCAATGAATTAATTTACCATTTTTTGTATACAATATACCATTAGTATTGTCACGGTAGTTTTATAGTGAAGTTTGAGTGAATTCGATGAAAGAACCGCGATACCCCCTGCGTTATACCCGGTCGGGGATGATTTTTATAGATTCCGGGGATGACTGCGGCGCGGTTGTGGACGCCATGCTGGAAACGGGGTACAGCGAAGAATTTTGCATAGCCCTGGATTGGGATACCGCCTTTATCGGGAGGCTTATGGAGGCGGGCTTTTTGGTTATGTCCGAAACCATCTCCGATACTTCCGGCGGAGACGGGACCGGAAGGGGGACCCTGAGGGACATCGTACTGCCTAAACTTCATGTGATCCGTTCGGCCCTCTTTTTTCCGGAGCTCCATGTAAAGAAAAGTATCAGGCCCATTCTAAAACGCTACGAACTGCGGTTCGACGCGGATTTCAAGACCATTGTCGATAAATGCCTTGAAACCCATGGGAACGGCTGGCTTACCCCCTCGCTCGTCTCCGCGCTTTTCGCCCTCCGTCATACCCGGAGGGGACGCCGGTCCGCAAGGCCCGTCAGTTTCGGCCTTTACCGCGATGGTAAACTCACCGCCGGTGAATTCGGCGTGGTCTGCGGCAGGGTATACACCAGTTATTCGGGCTACAGGGAAGAGGATAACGCCGGAACGGTGCAGATGATACAGATGGTCCGCTGGCTTGAAGAAAGGGGATTTGACTTTCTGGATTTTGGCATGCCCCTGGATTATAAGACCGATCTGGGCGCCAGAAACATCGATCCCCCGGGGTTTGTAAAATTGTTCAGGCAGGGGCAAAGTTAAAGCTCCCTCCCCCCGCTCCGCGAAACATTGGTTGTGTGGGGTTTGCGCAGCAAGATCCAATGCCTTGACAAAAACCAGCCGACAGGGGGATACTACTTTCATGCTTAGGACAACAATAGGCATAAATGCGGAAAACGCCCAAGTGTGGAGTTTTGCGAAGCAAAACTCCAGGGCGAAGGCTCCGCCTTCGCCGGCTCACGGCTCACGGCTCACGGCTCACGGCTCACGGCTCACGGCTCATATTATACTCTAAATAGCTCTCAGCGCGTCAAGTACCCAATAAGTAACTCCATTTTTTCATCATTTCAAGGCAAAACCGCCCCGTCCAGGGGTACAAACGGACTGCCGGTAGCTGCTTTTGGCCCATGGGCGGCTATTTTCGGGCCATACGGGAGCCCCGGCGGCTCAAAAGGAATTCCTTATGCCTTAAAAGGAATTCCGAATGGTCCAAAAAGATCTCTTTCCGGCCCAAAAAGAATTCTTTCTGCCTCAAAAAGATCTCTTTATGGCCCAAAAAGAATTCTTTATGGCTCAAAAAGATATCTTTATGGCTCAAAAAGAATTCTTTCCGACCTAAAAAGAATTCCTTCCGGCTCAAAAAGAATTCTTTCCGGCTTAAAAAGATCTCTTTTTGGCCCCTGGGGGCGTAAAAACGCCGTAAACAGGGACAAATTCGCCCAAAATACCCATTAAGGAGGACAAAAAAATGGCGACAGGCAGAAATTGGCTTCCTACTACCCGCGAAGGGCAGTTAGAGATGTGCCGTAACTGGATCAGCGTGATGGACGCAGAAACGCGGACGGCCTGGGGTATCCCCACCGACAAGTTCACCGCGTTGGGGGTTGCCTATTCGGAGGCGAAGGTACTGCTGGAAAAGGCCACCAGCTCCGAGCGGACGGCGACGATCACCGCCGAGTGTCAGGCGGCGTTCAAGGCCATGACGGAGACGATGAAGGATTTTAAGCGGCGGTATTTTCTGATCCCCCCCCTCACGGAGGCTTCCCTTATTTCATTGGGCCTAAAGCCCCGGGACCCGCCGACTCCCAGCGGGAAACCCACGGCCCAGGTAAGAATAGAAAGCTCTTTGGTGGGACGCCATGAGCTGGAGGTAAAGATCGTCTATATCACCGGAAACCCCGACGACAAGGCCAACAAGGGCTACCGTATCTGGTACAGCGTCGTCGCGCAGGGTGAAACCCCGCCCGCGGACCCCGAGGAACTGCGCAAGTCATTTTACACCAAACGGAAAAAGGACATTATGGAGTTCGACTTTGGGGACAGCGGGAAGACCGCATATTTCGCCGTACAGGTGGAGAATGACGGCAAGAAGGGGCCCTGGGGGCCTTTAGTAAATGCCCTTATTCCGTAACAGAGGTGTTAGCCGCTTATGCGGGGGACATAAACAAAATTGAGCGGTATAAAAAACCGCAAAGGAGTTATTCAAATGAATAACAAAAAGTTTAGGATGATGGGGGTATTGGCGGTACTGCTGATATTCGGGTTGGTTTCGGCAGGGTGCGATAACGGACTCCCCGGCAACGAAGATGAATTGACCCTTAACGTGAGACTTGAGACTACTGGTTATGCGATTTATGTCAGTTTTGAGCCTTCTGTTTACGAATATGGGGTGCCTTTTCCCCAGGATGAATCGATCGCCAGAAGTTGGTTTGATTTTGACGGAGTTGATTTTACCGGGAGTTCATATACTGGGACCGATGATGATAGTATGTTGTGGTCTTGGATGCCTACCGCCCAATCGGGTACGGTAACGGTAACCATTAGGATCGATAAATACGACGAGATTAAAGCGCTTGTCAGACGTATCGCCTCATATGGTCATGGTGGCACCACTTATACCGATCAGACTTTTCCCGGTAAGGTGACCATAGACAGTACTCCAGCTGTAAAAGCTTTTGTTGAGTGAGCGCCCTTTCCCGCCCCGCCGTACAGGCGGGCGGGTAATTTTTGGAAGGGATTCGTAACATGGCAAAAGACAAAATCAGAATCGGTATAGCAGGGGAATTTTTAGCCGCCTCTAAATTGTCCGAACTGGGTTATACGAAACCCGCAAAAACACCCCCGGCGTCGACATACTGGTTTCAGACGGGCAGTCGGCTAAAATGGTACAGGTAAAAACCACGGATAACAAAAAAGCCGATTGGCTCTGCCCCATGCCGGAGTCCCCCAACAAAAATCTCGTCTATATATTCGTGCGCCTCGCCGCCGAAACTTCCTGCGCCCCCCTGTTTCACATCGTCCCTGCAAAGGACGTGATAAAAGTAATAAACGCCATTGACGCCGGCTATATCGAAAATCGCAGACGGCAGGGTAAAAAACCCTTTAACGCCGATGGTAACAAGCGGGGCGTTTCCCATTTCAGGGATTTTGATGAAAAATACCGTGATCGCTGGGATTTGCTGGGTTTCAAGGGGTAAACCCAGAGGACGCCTGACGCCGTTTTAGAGCCATTGCCCACAGGCGGAAGTATACCGTACTGCCGTTTTCGCCGTCAAAGCGTCTCCGGGCGTTTATCGCGGAAACCGGTACGGAGGATCTATACCAGAATGATTTAATATGATAGTCTTAAGGGCCTATGGAAAAGGAAACCCTTGCGCGTTATGTGGATGCCTTCGCCGTTAACAAGAAGCTCGGCGAATTAATCAAACTGCCGGTATACAGCATTTCCGCTGAAGCGCTGAAGCGCTATGAACTTGAGTACTTTGAAAAGAAGTGTGCAAAATCAAAGGCCAGGATTGACGAAGCCAAAACGATTATACCCGGCGGTGTGCAGCATAATCTGGCCTTCAACTATCCCTTTCCGCTTGTTTTTACCGGCGCCAAGGATCATACCCTTACCGACATCGACGGCAACGAATACTACGATTTTTTGCAGGCCGGGGGACCCACCGTATTGGGCAGCAATTCGGACGCCGTGAGGACCAAGGTCTTTGAACTGCTGGAAAACTGCGGCCCCTCCACGGGGCTGTTCCACGAGTATGAATACAGGCTGGCGGCAAAGATTGCCGAGTGCGTCCCCTCGGTGGAAATGTTCCGCATGTATACCTCCGGTACCGAGGCCTGCATGGTTGCCGCCCGTGTGGCAAGGTTGGCCACCAAGAAAAAAAACCTTGTAAAGATGGGCGGCGCTTATCACGGCTGGAGCGACCAGCTGGCCTACGGAATCCGCATCCCCGGTACCAAGGGCCTGCAATCCCACGGCGTTCCCTCCTTTTGCTTTAAGCATACCCAGGAATTTTTCCCCGGCGACCTGGACAGCCTTGAGCGTGTACTGCGCCGTAACAGGTTTAACGGCGGTACGGCGGGGGTGTTTTTTGAACTCATAGGGCCGGAAAGCGGTTCCTGGCCGGTCAGCCCTGAGTTTGTTAAGGGGGCGGAGGGGCTCTGCCGGAAATACGGCGCCCTGATGATCGCCGACGAGGTGGTTACGGGCTTTCGCATGGGCTTAAGCGGCGCTCAGGGGTATTTCGGCATTGAGCCGGACCTGACGGTGTTCGGCAAGGTAATCGCGGGCTGCTATCCCGGAGCGGGGGGCCTCGGGGGAAAGCGGGCCTGCATGAAGTACCTTGGCAGCGGGCTGGACAGCGGCGAAAAAAAAGCCTTTTCGGGGGGGACCCTGGCGGCCAATCCCTTAAGCTGCGCGGCGGGGTACCACACGATCTGCGAACTGGAACGCACGGAGGCCTGCCGCAAAGCCAACGAAATAGGCGATCTGCTTACCGACGGCCTGAACCGGCTGATCGACCAATACAAGCTGCCCTTCGCCGCCTTTAACGTGGGGTCAATCTGCCATCTGGATACCCTGGGAACCATGCACTATTCCATCAACTGGAAAAAACCCTGGACCATTCCGGGGGTATTAAAGGCCACATCCATCCGCAAAACCGAGATGGAACACATGGGGGCGGCCTATATGGCCGAAGGGATGGTAACCCTCGCCGGCAACCGCCTGTATACCAACGCCACCTACACGCCTGAGGACGTCGACGCCGTGCTGGACCGTTTTTCCCGTATTTTCAGCCGGATTGAGATAAAGGAATAGGCCGGTATGGAACCGGGCGGGGCAAAAGAGGAAGTCCTTGCGGCGGGGCGCGAACTGGTCGAAAGGGGGCTCGTGGCCCGTACCTGGGGCAACGTAAGCTGCCGCATAGATGAAAAACACTTCGCCATCACCCCAAGCGGCAGGCACTACGGGGATCTCACGGCAGATGACATTGTGGTGGTTGAAACCGAAACGCTGGCCTATGAGGGAGCGGTAAAGCCCTCCTCCGAAAAGGGCATCCACGCGGCGGCTTACCTGCTCAAGGCGGAAACCAATTTTGTCATCCACACCCACCAGACCTGCGCCGCGGTCTTAAGCGTGGCGGGACATTCACTCATCAACCTTTCAGCGGAAGAAAGTGAGATTTTGGGAGGCCCGGCGCCGCTGGCGGGCTACGGTCTGCCGGGTACAAAAAAACTTGCCCGCAATGTTGAAGACGCGCTTAAACGGAGCGGGGCGGCGGCTGTTTTAATGGAAAGCCACGGAGCGCTTTTAACCGGCAGGGACAGGGCCCAGGCCTTTGAGCGGGCCGTTTTGCTTGAGGAGATCTGCCGCCGGGCCATGCCCGGTACGATCCGGGGGGACGGGGTATTAAAGGGCCCGCACATAAGCAGTCTTCGCACGGCGGAGGGTTTTGTTCTTACAGAAAACGGCGTGTCCTCCCCCGTGGCCGGCGGGGGGAACACTCCCCTTGAAAAGCTTCACGGGGCGATCTACAGGGCCCATCCTTCGTTTGGCTGCATCATGCATTTTAACTCAGACGCGGTCCAGGGCGTGATGGAAAGGACGGAGAGGATGCCGGCCCTTCTGGATGATTTTGCCCAGATGGCCGGCCGGGACATTGCCGTCGTCAGGACGGAAGACTTAAGCGGGGAAGCGCCGGGGCGCATCGCGGGGAAACTCAAGGGCAGAAACGCCGTCCTGGTAAGCGGCCTCGGCGCGGTCTGCTGCGAGAAGGACGAAGCGGATTGCGGGGCCGTGATGACCCTGGTGGAGAAAAACGCCCTGACCTATGTCAACGCCGCGCAATTCGGTACGCCCAGGGCCCTCTCGTTTTTGGACAGGGTTTTAATGCGGTTCGTTTACACGGTGAATTACGCTAAAAAGAAATGACGGGGGAATATTATGGAAAACGAAGCGGACAAGAAAGCGGACAGGACGGAAGAAATGAGCGCCAAACAGACCGCGTGGCAGGCGGTTAAGTTTACCCTTTTTTCCACATCCGCGGGGGCGATAGAATTCCTCTCCTTTACGCTGTTGAACGAACTTACCGGCTTTCCCTACTGGCCCAGCTATCTCATCGCCCTTACCCTGTCCGTGTTGTACAATTTTACCGTTAACCGCCGTTTTACCTTTAAGTCCGCGGCCAATGTACCTATCGCCATGCTGAAGGTGCTGGGCTTCTACCTTGTGTTTACCCCCCTTTCCACCTGGGCCGGCCACACCGCCGAGGGCAATGGCGCGAACGAGTATATTGTACTTGGCATAACCATGATTTGTAATTTGCTGCTTGAATACCTGTTCTGCCGCTTTGTCGTATACCGCGGAACAATAAATACCAACGATCTTGCCAAAAAGGATAAAGAAAGCGGATCTCCTACTTAATCCGTTTGTATTCCTTGATTTCCTTCCGCAGCCGTTCGGACAGGCTCTGCCTGGGAAGGCGTACCTGTTCCATGGAATCACGGAAGCGCAGGGTTACGGTGCCGTCATCTTTAGACTGGTAGTCCACGGTAACGCAGAAGGGAGTACCCGCCTCGTCCTGGCGGCGGTAACGGCGGCCTATGGCGCCGGCCTGATCGTAATCGACGGCAAAGTCCTCTTTCAACTCGTTCCGTATATCCTGGGCAAGTTCGGCAAGGCCGTCCTTCTTCATCAGGGGAAGCACCGCCGCGGTAACGGGGGCGATAGAGGGATGGAAACGCAGCACGGTTCTTATGTCCAGGGCTCCTTCGGAAGCTTCGGTTCCGGGCTTTTTATCGGGAAGGACCTGTTCCTCGTCGTAAGAATCGCAGAGCAGCATCAGCAGGGTACGGGTAAGTCCGGCTGATGTTTCAATGATGTAGGGGATATACCGTTCGTTGTTATTGTCCTGATCGATGTACTGCAGATCCTTCCCCGAAAATTCAATATGGCGGGTAAGGTCGTAGTCGGTTCTGTTATGAACCCCCTCCAGTTCCCGCCAACCCATGGGAAAGAGGTACTGAATGTCGTAAGCGTCCTTGGCATAGTGGGCCAGTTCATCCGGGCCGTGCTGATGCCAGCGCAGCCTTTCCATCTTGACGCCGAGTTTTTCGTAGTAGGCCCAACGGCGTTTTTTCCATTCGTTAAACCACTCCACATCGCTGCCGGGCTTTACGAAGAACTGCATCTCCATCTGTTCGAATTCGCAGGTACGGAAGATAAAATTTTTCGTAACGATTTCATTGCGGAAAGCCTTGCCGATCTGGGCAATGCCGAAGGGTATCTTCATCCGGCTGCTCTGGATGACGTTTTTATAATTTACATAGATCCCCTGGGCGGTTTCGGGGCGCAGATAGATGGTCCCGGCGTTATCCTCGGTGGGGCCTATGTGGGTCTTAAACATGAGGTTGAATTTCCGGGTGTCGGTAAGTTCACCGCCGCATTCGGGGCATTTTTTAGCCGCAAGATTTTCTTCGCTTATCATGTCCGCCCGGAAACGGGTCTTGCACTTTTTACAGTCCACCAGGGGGTCGGTAAAATTTTCCACATGGCCCGAAGCTTCCCAGGTGCGGGGATGCATCAGAATGGCCGCGTCAAGCCCCGCAATATTGTCGTTAAGCCGGGTCATTTCCTTCCACCAGGCCTGGGCTATGCGGTTTTTAAGCTCTATACCCAGGGGACCGTAATCCCAGGCGCCGTTCTGGCCTCCGTAAATCTCCGATGACTGGAAGACAAATCCCCTCCGCTTGGCGAGGGAGGTGATCTTCTCCATGGTGGCCGGACCCTGATATTCGGTCAATGCTTCTGACATGATAACTCCTGGATAATGATGATGGCTTGAGTATATTGAAATCAGGCCTTTTCCGCAACAGTCTTTTGTACTATACTTGTTTTATGGATATGGTGATTGCGAGGATATTGCTCGTCCTATGCGCCGTCGCCGGAACGGTGTATTTTTTCTTTGTGCTGAAGAGGCTCCGGAACTCCGGAACCGTGAAGGACCTTGTCTTTCACGGCGTTTTTGCCCTGGTCCTGATCCTCCAGGGGGTTAGTTTCCTTTATTACTATCCCTTTAACCGTTTCGGTTTTTTGGCGGATATGCTGTCCATAACTTTTATTTACGGGGGTCTTATCCTGGCTTACTGGTGCAGAACGGCAGAACAGCGGAACCTGGTGGTTTTTGCCCATACGGCGTTGCTGCTTTTTCTTACGGTATGGAAGCTCATCTCCTTTGACGACATTCCCTTTGTCGCCCGGTTTCCCTTTAATGTCTGCAACGTGATCATCCTGTTTATCATCTTCCGTTATTTTTACCGGAATGAGGTCCTGGATAATATCATTATCTGTCTGGGAATCGCCGCCGCGGTGATCTACTTTGTCATAGGCTCCTGGTTTGACGATACCGCCGCCCCTCCCGGCTCCTACGGGCAGGGCTTTTTCTATTACCGCATGATAGAATCCGCGGTACTCCACAATACCTTTTTCAGTTTCTGTATTTACGGCATTGCAACAAAATTGGTGCTTGTCGACGTAAAAAAAACCATGATGAATATGCTGTGGATCATCCCCTATTTCTTTGTATTCAGCTTCATTAACCAGGTTTGGAAAACCGATTATTTTTTTACCGGGGTTCATGGAGTTACCCCTCCTTTTTTAGTCGATCTCTATTATTTCTGGCCCCTGCGTTTTTCCATACCCCTGGCCGGGACCGCCTTTGACGTCAATATCTGCCATTCCCTTTTTATACTCGGCGCGGCGGCGGCGGCTCTCTTTGTTTTCTCATCGGCCATCTCCGCCGTACAAAGGAGGATAGGGTGAGGGTAGAAGGCGGTCCTGAGCGGGAAGAGCTGCGCCGCCGGCTGGCCGCCCTGGGCGCGGCGGTCCCCGGGCTGCTGCTCCCCAGGGAGGGGATAGATCTTTCCCGGTGGGCGGTGATCGCCTGTGATCAGTTTACCCAGGACCGCGCCTATTGGGATCGCCTTGAGGCCCAGGGGGCCTTTCCCTCATCGCTCCGCCTCATCTATCCCGAAGTGTACCTTGAGGACAGGGACCGCGGGGAGCGTATAGCCGCCATACACCGTACCATGGAGGATTATCTTTCCGGCGGTATTTTCGGCGAGCCCCTCAAGGGCTTTGTGTATATAGAGCGGGATACCCCCTTCCAAAAGGGCCGGCGGGGCCTGCTTATCTGCCTTGATCTTGAACAATACGACTGGAGGCCGGAAAGCAGCCTGCTCACCCGGGCCACCGAAGGTACGGTGACGGAACGTATTCCGCCCCGCATGGAAGTGCGCCGCGGGGCGGCGCTGGAACTGCCCCATATACTCCTCCTTATCAACGACGGGGAAAACAAGCTCCTCCCCGCCCTGGGTGAACGGGCAAAGGCCGGCAGGGCGCTGTACGACACGGAACTGCGGCCGGATTCGGGCCGGGTCCGGGGCTGGCTGCTTGAAGGGGAGGCGGATTGGGAATTCCTCGCAGCGGGCCTTGAGGCCCTTGCCCGCCGGGCCGGACACGGCCAGGGCGGAATTTCGCCGGATGCTGAGGGGGGGGCCTTCCTCTACGCCGTGGGCGACGGAAATCATTCCCTGGCCGCCGCCAAGGCCGTCTGGGAAGAATACAAACAGGCCCATCGGGGCGAAAAGGACCTGGAACGCCATCCGGCCCGCTGGGCCCTGGCGGAACTTGAAAATCTCTACGATCCGGCTCTGACGTTTGAACCTATACACCGGGTTATTTTCGGCGCGGAACCGGAGGAGATCCTCGCGGCCCTGGGGGAACTGCCGGGCTTTACCTGCGGGGCGCTGCGGGACAGGGCCGAACTTGAGCGCCTTCTGGAAAATCCCGTACCGGGAAAAAACCGGTACGGCCTCGCCGCCGGTTCCCGGTATATCCTGGTGGAAGCGGCGGTTCCGGGAATTGCAACCGGCCCCCTGCAGCCTGTTCTGGACCGCTTCACCGCCGCCGGGAAGGATCGTACCATTGATTATATCCACGGCGCCGATTCCTGTTTCCGCCTGGCCCGATCGGAAAAAACCACGGCGATCCTGCTCCCTCCGGTAAAAAAAGAGGATCTGTTTTTGACCGTGGCCCAATCGGGCCCCCTGCCCCGGAAAAGTTTTTCCATGGGGGAGGCCGAAGAGAAGCGCTTCTACCTGGAATGCAGGAGGCTATTCGTCCCAAGGGGCGCATAACCTGTACGGCTGTTTACGAGATGTACCGGATTGCACATTTTACCTATATTCAGAACATGACAGGCGGTGTTATTTCCCTGAATCCGTATAAAAAAAGCGGCGGCCCGGAGACAATCACGCCAGAAGCTCCTGGTAAAGCAGATAATTTTCCCTGTCGAAGCAGACAAAAATAACCCGCCCAATCCCCGGCGTCCGCGGCAGGGTCTCCCTTACGGCGGCCACGGCGGCGGCGGCGGCCCTGTCCTTGGGATAGCCGTATACTCCGGTGGAAATATTGGGAAAGGCGATGCTTTGGACCCCCGCCGCTTCCGCCAGGACCAGGCTGTTCCGGTAACAGGAAGCGAGGAGTTCCGGCTCGTTCCGTTTCCCGCCGTACCAAACCGGCCCGACGGTGTGAATCACGTACCGGGCGGGAAGGCCGTATCCCCCGGTGAGCTTCGCCTCCCCGGCGGGACAGGGAGCAAGGCCGGCGCATTCCTTAAGGAGTTCCGGCCCCGCCGCCCGGTGTATGGCGCCGTCCACCCCGCCCCCGCCGAGAAGGCTTGAATTCGCCGCGTTCACAATCGCGTCCACCGCCAGGGCGGTAATGTCCCCCCGGATTACCTCAATTTCCGCCATACTTACCTCCGTCATTCAAAGGCTGTCCTATTCCCGAAAAAGTATCAAGTATAGTAACCAACGTCCCCCCAGCGCCCGCTATCCCCTCCTATAAAAAACGCCTTAAGAATTGGCTGCGGGTCCTGGCGTCCGGAGATGGCGGGCCTGTGGCCCGAAACATTAGCCGGTATAGGGAGAGGACGGCATGGACGCCGGTTTTCTTGCATTTGCCGGGAAAAAGTATTGACTTTTTGGGGAATCTATGCCCTAATTGTGTCGTTATGATGAATACGAGGGCGCGGGCAAACTTTCCTGAAATTTCTCCCATAAAAGCTATTACTTGGCACGGTTCTTGCTCTCTCTCTCTCTCTCTCTCTCTCTCTCTCTCATAAGACTCACCGTCATCTTTCTAAAAAAAATTTGCCCAAAACAGACCCCCGGCTATCAGGGGTATTCTCAAGCAAGCGGCGAGGCCGTTCTTCTTCAAGCCTCTCCTGCCGCATTCTATTGTTTCTCTGTCAGGGAGAGGTCCCTGTATTACGCTGTCTCTTAGTACTAAAAAACCCCCGGAATCGAGACCGGAATCTGACAATTCCCCGGATGTTATCCGGGCAGGGCTTGAACCGGGGTTTTTAGTTTATTCCATCCGAAGGAGGGAATACAAGATGAAAAAGAAAATTTTATTTACGGGAAT
>JAISRD010000127.1 GCA_031273835.1 Treponema sp.
ACAGGCGGCCGAACGGGCCGGGGAGCGTTACTTTCCCCCGGATAAAGAGCCGGGAAAGCATGATAAGCCCCTCCAGGGTAAGGGCCCGGCGGAGCCCCCCCAGAAGGGCCCCCAGGGTAATTGTTACGGGCCCGAAGGCGGCCAATACTTTTCCGTGGGGGGGGAACAGGTTAAAGGCCGTAACCGTCAAAATTACCGAAAGGGTCAGGACCGGTCTTGTTTTTTTTCCCAGCGCCGCCGCGCCCGCCCAGAAGAGGACAAACAGGGCGGCCCGCAGGGGCAGCCACGGTACCAGCAGGAAAAGGGCCGCCGAGGCAAAGGCCCCATAGAGCCGGAGCGTTTCCTTCGCGCCGCCCCCCTCCGCCTCGCCTGAGGCGGAACAGGCCCGGCCCGGCCCGGGGTATCCTTCCCCCCGGTGGATTTCCCGCCGCCCCGTATCTTTAATCCACCGGGACCGTTCCGAGAAGGCCTGGGCAAAGATCCCTAAAACGCCGCCGCTTACGACACCTGCGGCAAGGAAGGGGGGCGCCAGGTAGCGGGCGCTTTCACCGAAAACAAGAAAACGGGCCAGGACAAGCTGGGCGGCGTTAGACACAAAGGCCCCGGCTATCCCCGTTCCCGCAAGGCTTAAAAAACGGGGGCCGGGAAAACGGCGGAGCAGATACATACACCCGGCGGAAGAAAGGGCCCCCGCCAGGGAAAAAAGAAACACGTAGGAAAAAAGGGTCCCGGTAATCAGGGCCTGTCCGCTTATCTTAAGCAGGACCAGGAGGCAGTAACTTTTAAGGGAAAACAACAGAACCGGAGCGGGGCCCCCTTCCCCGGCCGGTCGGCCCTTCCCGTCAAAACCGGGGGAAGCGAGGGCAATCAGCAGGGGCAGGTTGGCCAGGCCTATGCGCATAAAGGGCAGCGGCTTGGGTATGAGGAAATCAAGGGTGGAAAGGAAAAGGCACAATCCCCCTAAGCGGGTAACGCCATTATGGGGGCCTGGGGCCGCCTCAAGCCCGGTTTCGCCTGAGGACTTACCAGGCGGCGCCGTCAACGCCGCCGTCATCTTCACCCTTCCCTTCTATGCTGATAAACACTCCGTTGGGAAGACAGGCTATCCATTGGCCCCTGCTGTGTATGGACCCGGCGCTTATACAGTTCTGGTTTGTACAGGGGGAGGAAAGGACCCGGACGCCGCCGTCTTTAAGTTCCACAGCGGTGATTCCCAGGGGGCCGGACACTTCAAGCCGTTCATTCCTTTCCATAGGATAGATCCAGCTCCCCCCGCTTCCTTTGATATTGAGAAGAGAAACAGAGCCGCCTCCCCCGTAGATCCGTACCCCTGAGTACACAGCCGCCGTTACGGCAAGGCCCAGGACGGCAAAATCGGCAATTTTAAGATTCATGGAAGGCGGCTGTTGTTAAACTCCCACAACTTCGGTAACTTCGGGAACTTCCTTCTTAAGATAATTCTCGATACCGTTTTTTAAGGTCATGGTAGCCATGGGACAGGACCCGCAGGCGCCGGTCAGCTTTACAGAGACCTTTCCGTCCCCGCTTATGGAAACAAACTCAACATCTCCCCCGTCGGCCTGAAGGGAAGGACGAACGTTATCGATGGCGCTTTTAATTTTTTCTTCAAGCATGCATAACTCCTTATAGTGTAAATGTATAAAAAGGGGCCGAAAAAAACAAGGCGGCCGCGGCTGCAATCGAGGCTACAGCCGGCGCCGGTTTAGTTTCTGAATTGTTCTTCCGTGAGGCCGTAGCCTTCGGTCTGTTCGTTCCCCGCCGGTTCCACATGGACCATGATGTCAAAGACCCCGTCGATCCGCTCCTTAACGGCGTTTTCCACCCTGCAGGCTATTTCATGGGCCTCGGCTATGGTTAGACCGGGATTTACCTCAATGTCGAGGTCTATGTCCCAAAAACCGGCGATACGCCTCATCCTGGTGCGGTGGGGATTACCCGCTTCAGGAACCGACCGGATCGCTTCAAAAAGCGCCCGGTACGAGGCGTCGTCGGTGGAACCGTCCATCAGTTCCGCGTTGGCCCCCAGGAAAATACCCACGGCGTTTTTTATCACCCAGATTCCCACCAGTACGGCGGTAATGAGGTCGATGGCGCCTATATTGAGAAATATCGAAAAACCCAGGCCCATGAGCACCCCGGCGCTGGTGATGACGTCGCCGGCCATGTTTTTGGCGTTTGCCTTGAGCATGTCCGAGTCGGCCTTTTTGCCGAAAAGGTACTGGCTCCAGGAGAGGAGTATCTTTCCCCCTATGGAAACGCAGGTAACGATCAGGGCCGGTATGCCGGGGACTTCCGTCTTGACTCCGGTCATCAGTTTATAAAGGGAATTGAGGATGAGCTGGGCGCCGGCGAAAAAGAGGATCAGCGAGAGCAGGGCGGTAGCCACGGTTTCGGCCCGGCCGTGTCCCCAGGGATGGCCCTTGTCGGCGGGACGGGATATCACCGAGGAAACGATCAGGGTCATGACCGCGATGAACACATCCATGGAGGAATCTATGCCGTCCCCCAAAACGGCAAGGCTGTCCGCAAAGATACCGGCGCTTATTTTAAGCAGGGCCAGGATAAGATTACCGGCCAGGGCGGTAATGGAAGCCGCCTTGATCAGAGCGGCCCTGTCGAGCCGCCTGTCCGCCTCGGTACTGTCGGAATCAGCCATTAGTACAGTATAATTCCCGGCGGGCTTTTTTTCCAGCGCCGGGGCCTGTACGGATTTATATAGACGATAAGCGGAGCGGGGCGGTAAATTTATGATTATGGTGGTAAACTGCTAGCTATGGAAAAAAACAGAAAAACCCTTTTTTTCTGGATAAAAATTATAAATTCCGAAAGATTGAGTATCGTAAGGAATTCCTTTACCCTGACGCTGCCGGTGGTCATCGCCGGCGCCGCCGCGGTGCTGATCAATAATTTCCCGGTCCGGTCCTACCAGACCTTCATGGAGCATATTTTCGGCGCAGGCTGGCGCGGTTTCGGAGGCTATGTCTGGAACGGTACGCTGGCCATACTCTCCCTGTTTATGACCTTTACCCTGGGCTATACCGTGGCGGAGCGTTATAACCTGAAAAATCCCCTGAACGCGGTACATCCGGTTATCGCCGGCCTTCTGTCCTTTTCCTCCCTTCTGTCCATACTGGAACCGTCAAGCAGGGATTTCGCCATACCCTACAACTGGATGGGGGTGAACGGGCTCTTTCTGGCGATTATTACCGGCTTCCTCTCCGTGGAGCTTTTCCTTTTTTTCTACCGGATAAAAAAACTCCGCATACGCTTTTTCTCGGAGGACGCCGGAACGGCCATGTCCTACGCCCTTGCCGCCCTGATACCCGCCATTCTGACCCTGGGAATTTTCGTCCTCCTCAAGGAACTCTTGTCCCTGGGGGGGATCAGGGACCTCCACGCTCTTATCTATAATTACATCTCCCTCCCCTTCAAAGGGCTGGGAAACAACCTGGGGACGGCCCTCCTTTACAACTTTGCCCGGCAGCTTCTCTGGTTTTTCGGCATCCACGGGGCCAATGCCCTGGAACCCGTGATGGCCGAGATATACCTTCCCGCCGCCCAATTAAACGAACTGGCCATAGCCGGAGGCGGAAGCCCCCCTTTTATTTTTACCAAGACCTTTTTTGACACCTATGTTTCCATGGGCGGCGCTGGGAATACCCTTTCCCTGCTGGCGGCGCTTTTTGTGATGCGGAAAAAAAGCGGCGTAAAAAGAATAGCGGGCATTTCACTTCTGCCTGCGGTTTTTAATATCAACGAGATCCTTCTTTTCGGCATACCCATTGTTCTCAACCCCATATACTTCATCCCCTTTATCATAAGCCCCATGGTCCTCACGGTGATTTCCTACGGCGCGGTGTTGACGGGGCTGCTTCCCGCATACGCCGCCGAAGCCTCATGGACAACCCCGGCCATCATCAGCGGGTATGTGACGGCGGGGTCGGCGGCGGGAAGCGTCATGCAGGCCGTCAATCTTTTCGCGGGCTTTCTCATCTATCTGCCCTTTGTCCGCATGGCCGAAAGGGTCAGGCGCTACCGCTTCGACGCGGGTTACGGCGAACTGCTGCGTACCGGAGGTAGCGGCGCCGGGGACGGCGATTACAGGGCCCTTACGGAACAGCCCGGCGAAACCGGGGCAATCTCCAGGGTTCTGGCCAACGATCTTTTCGCGTCCATCAAAAAAAACGAACACCTGGTACTGCAAAATACGCCGGGCATCACCTTCATGCTCGATCTGAATATGCACTTTGTCCTGGGAAGCGAAAAAACCGCGGCCTTTCTGGGCTTCACCGACATCCGCGAAATGGCGGGCCTCCCCTTTTCTTCCCTTTTTGCGGAAACCCTGGACGGAGAATGGATCTCCGGCGCCGGGGAGCGCTGCCTGCGCGTCATTAAAACAAATAAGGGCGAAACCTATGAGGAGAAAGTGCGGCTCCGTTCCGGCGGAACAACGGTATTCCAGATCGGCATAACCCCGGCCCAGGAGCCGGGCGGGGTCTGCCGGGGGGTGGTGGTGGTCATGAACGACGTTTCCGAATTGTACGGCGCACGGGAAGAGGCGGAAAAGGCCAGCAAGGCAAAGGGGGCCTTCCTGGCCAACATGAGCCATGAAATGCGGACCCCCATGAACGCCATTATCGGCATGACGAATATCGCAAAGGCCGCGGACAGTATTGAGCGGAAGGATTACTGCCTTAAAAAAATCGAAGACGCCTCAAGCCACCTCCTGGGGGTCATTAACGACATACTGGATATGTCAAAAATAGAAGCCAACAAATTTGAACTGTCCCTTGTGGATTTTGATTTTGAAAGAATGATTCAGAAGGTGGTGAATGTCATCAATTTCCGGGTGCAGGAAAAGAAGCAGACCCTTGAGGTCCGCGTTGATGAAACCATTCCCCCCAGGGTAAACGGGGACGACCAGAGGCTGGCCCAGGTTATCGCCAACCTGCTTTCCAACTCGGTAAAATTCACCCCCGAAAACGGGGCCATAGGCCTTGAGGCCCGCCTTGAGGAAGAGGAAGGGGGGATCTGTACCATCGGGATCGAGGTAAGGGACTCAGGCATCGGGATAGACGGGGAACAGCTGTCCCGGCTGTTTAACTCCTTTGAACAGGCCGACAGCGGCACCTCCCGTAAATTCGGCGGCACCGGCCTGGGCCTGGCGATTTCCAAAAATATCGTGGAAATGATGGGCGGCCGTATCCGGGTTGAGTCGGAACCCGGCAGGGGTTCCGTTTTTTCTTTTACGGTCCGCATGCCCCGGGC
>JAISRD010000139.1 GCA_031273835.1 Treponema sp.
CGCTTCTTCCCGGGTCTTTTCCAACTGCCGCCGCTGTTCATCGTAGAGGCGGAAATGCAGGAACATGGTAAGACCCAGGGCGGCGCTCACGGTGATAAACGCCGTTATCACATCGGTTAAAAATTGTTCCTCGGTTTCAAAAAAATGAACGCTGCCGGGCCGCCGATACGCGTAAAGGCAAACCCCCGTATAGACCAGCAGTTCCAAAACCGTCATTAAAAAAGCCGGCCGGCCCTGCAGCATAAACACGGTAAACACCGCCGCAAAAACAAAAAAGACCGGCATCCCGCTGTGGTAGCCCCCGGCGGTAAAAAACATCACCGGAAAAAACAGGATAAAAACAACCGTAATGGTAATGATATAGCAGACCTGGTAACGCCCCGTGCGGTTTGAATAGTACAGGAGGGCGGCGGCCAATAAAAACGAAAAAAGACAGCTCAGACTATTCATCATGGCCGCCCCGGTGAAAGGTCCCAATACCGCCACCACCAGGCTTATCAGCGCCCCGGCCACGGCCAGCACATTAAAAAGCCGTATCCGGTATTCCAGTTCCCTGCGGAAGAAGGTGTGCAGAAAAGTACGCCATATTCGTTTCATGCCTTACATGGTATCACGGATGTTGCGGTTTGTTACAAGGTTTTTTTAATAAGGGGGAGCATCTTTACTCCGTGCTCCATTCCGGTCTATTCCGCCCCATACGCATAGATGAGGACTGACGGTTTTTGATACGTTCAAGGCTTCGATCTTTGCCGCTTCTTTCTTGAATCCAATTTCCCTGGCTTTGCCGGGGGTAGTTGACACGGTCCTGCCTTACACGGCGTCCCAACCCGCCCGGATGGCGTCCACATTGGCGGGAATAAACCTATGCTTGTCCGGGGGGAAAAAGTGTTTCAGTATGGCCTCCGCCTCGGTGAGGGCCAGGGCGCCGGTAAGGCGGGCCATGGCGCCCAGGGCGACCATGTTGGCAAAACGGACGTGGCCGATTTTTTCAGCCAGGCCGCCGGCTTCAAGCGTAACGGTTTTAATGCCCCTCCGTTTGGGACTTTCCTTAACCAGGGAGGAATTCACCAGCAGCAGGCCCCCCTCCCTGAGTATGCCCTCACAGAGCGGCAGGGAGTCGCCGTTCATCACCAGCGCCGAATCGGGGGCGGTAACCAGGGGGCTGGCAATTTCACCGTCGGAAACGATTACCCCGGCCCGGGCGATGCCGCCCCGTTTTTCCGCGCCGTAAAACGGGAAAAAGCTGACGTTCTTGCCCTCCTTCATGGCGCAGTACACCCAGATCTGTCCCAGGGAGATGATGCCCTGTCCGCCGAAGCCCGCAAAAAAGGATTTTTCCGTCATCACGCGGCCCCCCGGTCTTTGGGGAGGCCCGCCGTGGTGCTCTCCGTTTCCAGTTTGTTTTTTATTTCCCCCAGGGGGTAGGCGCTTATCATATTTTCCTCAAGCCATTCCACGGCCTTTACCGGGTCCATGCCCCAATTGGTGGGACAGGGGGAGAGTACCTCCACCATGGTAAAACCGGTCCCTGACATCTGGGCCTCGAAGGCCTTCCTGATATAGCCCCTGGTTTTCCGCACATTGGCCGCGTTGTTTACCGCCCCCCGGGCTATATAGCGGGTTCCCTCAAGCTGGGCGAGGAGCTCGCAGACCCGTATGGGGTAGCCCATGCCCGCCGTCCCGGGGTCCCGGCCGTTGGGGGCCGTGGCGGCCCTCTGGCCCACCAGGGTTGTGGGGGCCATCTGCCCGCCGGTCATGCCGTAGATGGCGTTGTTTACAAAGATCGTGGTGAATTTTTCCCCCCGGTTGGCGGCGTGGATCATTTCGGCGGTTCCGATGGCCGCCAGGTCCCCGTCCCCCTGGTAGCAGATTACCAGATGATCCGGCAGCACCCGTTTGATCCCCGTGGCCGCCGCCGGGGTCCTTCCGTGGGCGGGCTGTACCGAATCAAAGTCAAAGTAAAGATCCGCCCAGATAGCGCAACCCACGGGGTTGGTAATAAGCGCCCGCTGCCGGAGGCCCATTTCATCGATCAGTTCCGTGATGATCCGGTGTATTACCCCGTGTCCGCAGCCCCCGCAGTACTTGGTCTGTACCCGGTAAAGGCTCTCGGGATACCCGTATAATTTCTTCATAAGTTACCTCGGTTGTCTCAATTTCCCAGAATCTTTCTGATTTCGGCGAATACTTCTTCTTCCGTGGGGATAACGCCCCCCGAATGGCCCAGAAGATGCACCGGCGCACGGGGCGAAGCCGCGGCGCTTTCCAGGGTGGAGAGTTTTACATCCTCCACCAGCTGGCCCAGGCTCATCTCCACGGTCAGTATGGGGTTTCCCGATTCGGCGATACTCCCCAGGGCCCCGTAGGGGAAGGGCCACAGCGTAACGGGCCTGAAAAGGCCGATTTTAAGCCCCGCCTTTTCGGCAAGCTGCCTGGCCCCCATGCATACCCGGGCGCTGGTACCGTAAGCCGCCAGGGTCAGTTCCGCCTCCGGGGGATCAAAGGCGGGGCCCCCCGTAAGGACGGAACCATCCGGCCCGGTATACTCAAACCGGGTTTCGTTTATTTTGATTTCCTCATAGCGCTTAAAACGGGCCCTGGTTGTTTCTTCCAGTTCTTCCGGCACCAGATGTATCGAGGTAATATGCCGGGCTTCGCGGTCCTTCATATTGCCCACAATCCAGTCCCGCTTGGGATAATCCGCGGGATTTTTTTCTTCGGGAAGGGTGAGTCCCTCCATCATCTGCCCCAGCATGCCGTCGGCCTGAACGATTACCGGTATGCGGTACTTGTCCGCCAAATCAAAGGCCTCGTAGGTAAAATCGGCGCATTCCTGAACGCTCTTCGGGGCCAATACCAGGCAATAGTAGTCCCCGTGGCCGCCCCCACGGGTGGACTGAAAATAATCCGCCTGGGAAGGGGCTATGGAACCGAGCCCCGGCCCGCCCCGGACCACATTGACCAGCACCAGGGGAATATCCGCCCCCGCCGCGTAGGACATGCCTTCCTGTTTAAGGCTGATACCGGGGCTGGAGGAGGAAGTCATGGACCGCGCCCCGGCGCAGGACGCCCCGTAGACCATGTTGATAGCCGCCGTTTCGCTTTCTGCCTGGATAAAGATCCGGCCCTTTTCAAGCATGTGCTTTGCCATATAGGCGGTTATTTCATTTTGGGGTGTGATGGGATAACCGAAATAAGCGCCGCATCCGGCCCTGATGGCCGCTTCGCCTATGGCGTCGTTTCCCTTCATTAAAACTTTATCGAAAACCTTGTCGTTCACCAATAACTCCTAAGCGCTCATATCGTAGACGCTGATACAGACATCGGGGCATACTTCGTAGCAGTTCCCGCAGGCGATACATTTTTCCGCCAGAACGGCCCTGCAGGGATAAATTCCCCCCTGGTTGAGTTCCGTATCCCTTTCCAGCGCCTTAACGGGGCAGGCCCGGATACACAGGTAACAGCCCTTGCACAGTTCCCTGTCAATGACAATTTTTCCTTTTCTGGCCATCAGGTCTCCTTTGGATAGTACAGCCGGCGTTTCCGGCGGATTATTTCTGCGATGGAATAAATAATCATATACAAAGTACTCTTTTTTTTCTACTGTGGGGAGGGGGTGCGATGAATAAAAAAAACTGGGCCGCTTTTCAAGCCGTCCTGAAACGGTACAGGGATTATACGGGGGATCTTGCGAAAAATACCCCCGGTCTTGCCGGGCAGATTCAGCGCCTGGTGGATGAGCGGCAGGGCCCCTCTTACCGGGTGGAAACCCCGGTGGTTTATAACGGCGCCCTTGCAGATATAGGACCCTCCGACGAAATCAAGCTGATCCTGGCGGCGGATAATCCGGGCAGACGGGAACAGGCCGCGGAAAACCGCCGTTACCTGGTGGGCCCCTCGGGGAAGATCGCCGAAAATTTTTTCCGGAAAAACCCCGGCCTGGGTATCGATTTCAGGAAAAACGTGCTCATCCTGAACAAGACCCCCATACATACCCCCCGTACGGCGGAACTTAGGGAACTGTGCCGCCTGGGGGGCGAAAAAACCGCCGCCGCGGTGCTTTCGTCCCAGCGGGTCATGGCGGAACTGCTGCTTGCCTTTCACAGGGCCCTCGGCGGGCCCGTGTGGATTATCGGCTATTCGGAGATGAAAAAAGGGGGTGTCTTTGAAGCCTACACGGAAACCCTCAAAGCCCTCTATGCCCCGGAGCCGTTACGGGAAAAGCTTTTTTTCTACCGCCATTTTTCGATGAACCAGTTTACGATTGATCTCTCTAAACAGGCCGGGGAGGGCGGGGACCTCGCCGGAAGCCTTGAACGTATCGGCGCGGCCTACCGTATGCGGACCCTGGGCTGGTAAGCCATGCTCAGGAAACCCCTGAGGATCCCCGGAATTACCGCTTATATTTTCGCCGTATATGATGGACAGGGGGGATTTCGTTTTACTATAATAAAAGTATCAGATGCCGGATAAAAAAGAAGTATTACAATACCCTGTTATATTGGTTCATGGGGTCGCCATCCACGACAGAAAGGGCCTGCTGGAACCCTGGGGCAGAATCCCGAAGGTATTAAAACAATACGGGGTCAATGTCTTTTTGGGAAACACCGACGCGTGGGGGGACTATGAATCGAACGCGGAAATACTCAAGGGGACAATCGGGAAAATCCTTGAAACCACCAACAGGGAAAAGGTGAATATCATCGCCCATTCCAAGGGAGGTATAGACAGCCGCTATTTAATCTGGAGATACGGTTTCGGCGCCAAGATCGCCAGCTTAACCACCCTATCAACCCCCCATCACGGCTCTGAGATTGCCGATTTAATATACAAACAAAAAATAATTCATACCAGGCACGGAAGAAAAATTATAGAGGTCTTTAGTAAGTTATACGGCGATAAAAACCCCAATATGTACAATGTAACTTATCAATTGACCACCGGACACATGAAGGGGTTTAACGAAAAAGTAAAGCCGGACCCCCGGGTGTATTATCAGAATTTCTGCGTCCTCATGAATAACGCCTTTGACGATTTAAAGTTCTTTGTTACCTATAACTTCCTAAAGGGCATAAGCGGAAAAAACGACGGCGTGGTAAGCAAAGCCTCGGCGGACTGGGAAAAGGGCGCCGTTGAGATATGGGGGGTCTCCCATGATGAGATTATCGACCGCAAGCGGAAAAAGATTTCCGGAATGGATATCCCGTCGATTTACATAGATATGGTAAACAAATTGGCTGAAAAGGGGTTTTGAAGGGAATACCTGTCATACCCCCCGATTGGACTAAGGCCCTTAATACCCCGCGAGGAGTTCCATCAGCCGGTCCCGGTCTATGCTGCGGAGAAAATTTGCCAGCCGCGGGCCCTGGTCCTTGCCTATCAGGACCCGGTAAGCGGCGCGGAACAGTTCCTTTCCCTCAAGCCCCGCCTTTTCCGCGGTACGGTAGATCGCCTCGGCGCAGGATTTGTCGTCGCCGAAGGAGGCAAGGACCGACGCCACTTCCTCCCGCAGCAGCCTTATGCCGGCTTTCTCCCTTTCGTCAAGGGAAGCGGGGGGGGCCTTTCCCCCAGCGGGCCGGAGACGGAATTTAAATTCCTCCGGGGCGCACTCCTCCACCCAGTACTTGGCGCGGCGGCACCGGGCCTCAAGGCCGGGGATCTGTTCCTCCTCCAAATGAGACGATCCCCCGGCGGCCTTTCCCGGATCTTTTTCCCGGATACCGGCGATGGTCCTCCCAATATCCCCGTCGGCTATCTGTATGAGGTTACAGAGATGGCGGAACGGGACCTGGTAAGGCTTAAGGGCCGGCATACCCCCCCGGACCTGGGAAAGCTCGTAGATACGCTTCTCCCGGAGAAACGCCCCCTCGTCTTTGGCCTTTTCATCCCCCCAGGCGATACGCTCGGTTTTGTCGTAGTCCTCGTAGATCTTGATCACGTCCAGGTCAAAGGAGATCGTGAATTCAGTGTTGGGCCGGGTCCCGGCAAAGAGGTAGCGGGTCAGTTCCGGCGTGTAGACCCGGAGGAGATCCCCCAGGGTGATCACCTGCCCCGAGGAGCTGGACATCTTACCGGCGGAACCCTTGATGCCGATGAAGTCGTAACGGAAACTTACCGGGGCCTCCCGGCCGTAGAGTTCCCTGCAGACCAGGCGGCCCGTCTCAAAGGACCCCCCCTGGGTGTGGTGATCCTTCCCGGCGGGCTCAAAATCGACCTCCTCCCAGGCCCAGCGCATGGGCCAGTCCACCCGCCAGCCCAGCTTGATACCCCTGGCCTCCCGGAGATCCGCCCGTTCCCTGTGGCCGCAGGCGTTACAGTGGTAGTCCACGGCCCATTCCCCGTCCCAGCGGTCGATATCCGTTTCATCCCGGTTACAATTGCCGCAGAAGGCGCTGATGGGCCACCAGGGGCCCTGTATCTTGTGGTCCCCGTCGCGGAACCTGTCGAGGATCTCCCTCAGGGCATCCCGGTGTTCCAGGGCCCGGCGTATTTCCCCGGCGTATTTCGACGAGCGGTAATTTTGCGCCTGGTAAAGGTACTCAGGGTTGATCCCCACCTGGGGGAGCAGGGTTTCCACATCAAGCTCGTGGTGCCGGGCGTAGCTTTCGTCCCGGTCCCAGGGATCGGGAACCATGGTGATGGGGAAGCGCAGGTAACTTCGCAGTTCCTCCTGTTTGGGCATATTGGGGGGAACCTTGCGGAACACGTCGTAATCGTCCCAGGAATAGATGAAGCGGACCTTTTCCCCCCGGTCCCGCAGGGCCCGGACCACCAGATCCACGGAAATGATCTCCCGGAAATTGCCGATATGCACCGTCCCCGAAGGGGTAATCCCCGAAGCGCAGGTATAGTGATCCCGCGTCCCGTCCCCGCCCCTTTCCCGGATGATCTTCTCAGCCGTCTCATCGGCCCAGTGAACGGCCCGCCCGCCGCCCCGTTCCGGCCCTTTCTTTTCCCCATCCATGATGAAAGCAGTATAGCCGAAAAGGGCGGCCCTGTATAAGAGCTCCCTTCCCCCGCCGGCGGGGATAAAAAACAGGGGATAACCACGAAAGAGGCTTCGGCGTGCGCGGTTTTGGGGCGGCCAGGGCTGGTTTTAGGGTAAAAGTACCCGTGTTACGGGTAAAAATATATACTCCATAAATATTCCGTTATCCGTGCCGTGGTTATGCTTAATTTTCCTTCCCCGGTTTGGACCCGGGCGTAAGGCCCGTAATGCCTCAAAAGAAAATCTAGCCGAAAAAAGTGTGCCTCAAAACACAAAAACCTAGCCGAAGCGAATCCGCTACGCGGAAGTGGAAAGAGTATTACCCTTTTCCCGGTTGAA
>JAISRD010000197.1 GCA_031273835.1 Treponema sp.
TCCAGCAGGGTTTCGGCAAATCCCTTGATAACCTGGATGGGGGTACGCAGTTCATGGGACACATTGGCGGCAAAATCCTTGCGGACCTGTTCCAGTTTATGGAGCCGGGTAATGTCCCCTAGGACCATCACAATCCCCCGCTGGTTCAGGGGAGAAACAAAAACCCGGAACCGGCGCTGCAGGGCGTGATGGCGGATCTCCAGTTCCCGGGGCCGGTTCTCCAGAAGAACAGCCCGGGCGGCTTCTTCCAGTTCCGTTGAACGGGTTGCCTCCAGCAGGGAAAGGGAGGATACGTCCCTTTCCCCCTCAAGATCAAAAAGAACCCCGGCCTGCCGGTTTACCATGTAAAGCATGAGTTTTTCGTCCATGGCAAAAACCGCCTCGGACATGCCGTTGAGGATCGCCTCCAGGCGCCTCCCCTCTTCCCGGGCGCTTTCTATCCGGGAGTTCAATTCCCCCGCCATGGACTTAAGGGCCCTTTCAAGGGCGATGAATTCCCCGGTACTGGAAATAAGCCGGGGGGAACTGATGGCCCGGTGAAAGCTGTCGGGGGAAACCGCATGCACCGATTCGGCGACTTCCACCAGCCGGGAAAAGGAAGCGGAGAGGGAGCGGGAAAAAAGGTACACCGCCCCCAGGGCGGCCAGGAAAAAAAGGCTCCCCAGAAGGAAAAAGGACGGGGCGGCCCCGGAAATACGGCGGGTAAAATTCGGCACTTCCAGGGAGAGGCGGAAAACCCCCAGCAGCCGGGAGGAATCATACACCGGCAGGGCGGCGTAGAGCAGTTCCGTCCCCAGGCTTACGGAACTGCGCCGGGCGCTTCCCTCCTTTCCCCCCAGGGCGGCCTGTACCTCCGGCCTGTCCCCGTGGTTGGGAAGCTCCCCCGGAGGGAAGCGGGAATCCGCCAGCACTTCGCCGCTTTTTCCCACCAGGGTAAGCCGGTAGGGGGAGGGAAGTTCCGCCATCCACCCCGCAAGTTCGGCATCTTCGTCCCGCTCAAAGCAGGCCCTTAAGCGGTCCTCCCCCAGGGAGGATAAAAGGAGCCGGGCGGTGGTGCGGAGGTTTTGGGTATTGGTTTCATAGTAGAGGGAATCCATAAAAAGCAGCACGGAGATCATAAAAGAAAGGGAAAGCCCCAGGACGCTTAAGGTCAGTACCAAAAGGCTTTTTTGGAAAACCGTTTTCATGGCTTTCTGAAACGGTAACCTATGCCCCGGATGGTTTCAATCAGCTCCCCGGCCTTTTCAAGTTTTTTTCTGAGGGCAAGAACCTGCACGTCCACGGAACGATCGGTGACGGGGTAATCCGGGCCGTGAACGGCGGCGATGATCTGGTTCCGGGAAAAAACAATATCCGGGTGGGACATAAAATGAAGAAGCAGGGCGAACTCCGTGGCGGAAAGATCCAGGGGCTTTTCTTCCCAGGAAACTTCGTGCCGCGGGGCGTCGATCCTGAGTTTCCCCGCCTGCCAGATTTCCTTTTCGGGGTTTGCCGGCTCCTCGGCCCGGCGCAGGGCCGCCCGTATCCGGGCGGTAAGCACCCGGGGGCTGTAGGGTTTTACCACATAATCGTCCGCCCCCAGTTCCAGGCCGCTGACGATGTCAGGCTCTTCCCCCTTCGCCGTGGCGAGGATCACCGGAAGGGCCCTCCATTTACTTTCGGCCTTGATCTTTTTAAGGGTGCGCAGTCCGTCCATGCCGGGGAGCATGATGTCCAGGATCACGCAGTCCGCCCCGTGTTTTTCCAGGAGGCCTATCCCTTCCTCTCCGCTTCCCGCCTGGTACAGTTTCCAGCCCTCGCCGGCAAAGGCTAGGGAAAGCATCTCCTGAATTTCAGGATCGTCTTCAATGATAAGGACCGCGGCCTTACTCATTCAGCTCTTCGTGCCTGCTTTCGATCATGTAAATCACCGCCTCGCAGATATTGGTAATGTGATCCCCCAGGCGCTCAAGGTTGCCCGAGGTGTTAAGAAAACGGAGGGCCTTCTTAAGCAGTTCCGGGTGTTTTTCCATCAGCTTCAGCATTTCCTCTGAATTCTTTTTGTGCTCCCCGTCTATGATGTCGTCCAGGGCGGCGGCTTCCCGGGCCGCTGCCGGGTCCTGTTTCAGGTACGCCGAGATGGCGGAGCGGAGCATCTCCTGACCGGTTTTTACCATCAACTCAAGATGCTCCACCGAACGGAATGAAGCTTTTCCGGAAAGCTTCATCGCCGTCTTTGCCAAGTGTACCGCATGATCCCCCGCCCTTTCAAGGTTCGCGGTGATCTTTAACATGGTAAAGATCTCCCTTAGATCCCGGGCCACCGGCTGCTGGGTGGCGATAAGTACCACCGCGGCGTCCTCTATTTTAAGCTGCATCCCGTTAACCGCGGCGTCCCCTTCCCGGACGCTTTTTGCCAGTTCCCTGTTGTTGTCCAGAAGGGCTTCCAGGGCCTTTCCCAGGGCTTCCTCAACCAGGGAGGACATGGCCAGAATATCGTGGCGTACCTGATCCAGGGCTTCCGCAAAAAGTATACGCTTGTTTTCCATAGCTGTTCCTTATTAAGTCAAATTCCTTTTACCGGCGCTTAACCGAAACGCCCGGAAATATAATCTTCGGTCCTCTTGTCCCCGGGGTTTGTAAAGAGGGTTTTGGTGTCGCTGTATTCGATAAGTTCCCCCAAAAGAAAAAACGCCGTTTTGTCGCTTACCCGGGCGGCCTGGTGCATGGCGTGGGTTACGATGACGATGCTGTAATCCTTTTTAAGTTCCCCGATAAGCTCCTCGATCTTTCCCGTGGCAATCGGGTCCAGGGCGCTGGTGGGCTCGTCCATGAGGATGATCTCCGGCTCCATGGCGATGCTCCGGGCTATGCAAAGCCGCTGCTGCTGGCCCCCGGAAAGGCTTAGGGCGGATTTTTTCAGCCGCTCCTTTACTTCCTCCCACAGGGCCGCCTTGGTAAGGG
>JAISRD010000233.1 GCA_031273835.1 Treponema sp.
TACAGTAAGCTGGGCAACGATCTATACCATTGCCATCTTGCCTATAGCTGGGCCGCCGTCTGGCGTAATGAAAACGGATCTTATGTCGTGGAGGTTGAATATGTTGGCAGTCGTGAAAATGCCCCCTATTGAGTTTACCGTGCAGGGAGAAATCCCCGATAAATACCTTAATCTTCTGAAAAAGGATTTTGGTCCCGCCCTGTCCATTTTTGAGGATGGGGAAACCATGGCCGTTACGGAAATGGACTGGTACAGGGAAATGGAGGAAAAGGAAACCCCCGGCGACACCCTCCGCTTTTACCGGACGCTGCATAGAATGACGCAGGAGGATCTTGCGGTCCGGCTCGGCATAACCAAACAGAAGATTTCCAATATGGAGCATAACGCGAAACCCATAAGCCGTAAAACGGCTTATCAGTTGTCGGAAATATTCAAGACAGGGCCTGGGCGGTTTATTTAGCAGAAAAAAGCACTCCCACAGGATCTTTTCCACGCTTGCTTTCAGGGCCGGCGGGAGATGCTTCTCCTCAAATCATACTGCTTATCGGGGTGTACGCGTACAATAACCCCCGGCGATTCCCCGCCTCAGTTGTTCAGCCAGGAACGGCCCCGCTTTACCGCGTTGGGAAACTTATCGTTAATCGCCAGGATCGACTTTTCAAGCCGCCGTTCTTTTTCACTGCGGCCGTTAAACAAATCCCCCTGAAGGTCCCGCTCCTCCAGACTGCCCAGGCCCGCGCCGATAAGCCGCACCCCCCTTCCCTGTTTCCACTTTTTCCTGAACAGCGCGGAGATGCGGTCATAGAGTTCGTTCAGGGTGGACACGGGCCGCCGGGAGGTTTCCCGGGCGCTTTCCGTTGAAAAGTCGTCGCCGTAGCGGATTTTGACAAACACCGTGCGGCTCTGCCACTTTGTATGGAGGAGCCGGAACATCAATTCGGAACAGATAGTAAAAAGCTGGGTTTCAATTTCAAATTCATCGTAGAGGTCCCGGGGAAAGGTACGCTCGGCGCTCATGGATTGGGTTCCCCGTTCGGTTTCAAAGGTTTCCGCCGCCTCGCCCCGGACGGCATGGTACAGAAAAGCGCCGAAGGCCTTGCCGAAGATGGAGATGAGAATTTCCCGGGAAAGGCGGTGCAGATCGGCGCAGCTTGTTATGCCGTGTTTTTCAAATTCCTCCTGAGTCTTGCCCCCGGCGCCCCAGATTTTTGTTACCGGAAGGCCCAGCATAAATTCCTCCTCCCCTCCGGGCCTGACAATGAAGAGGCCGTCGGGCTTTGACATCCCCGATGCGATCTTGGCGACGTACTTGTTGGAAGCGAGACCCGCGGAAACGGTAAGCCCCGTGCGGGAGCGTACCTCGGCCTTGAGCCTGCGGGCCAGTTGTTCCGGGGGGCCGAAGAGTTTTTCGGTGCCCGTTATATCCAGAAAGGCCTCGTCCACGGAAAGCTGCTGTACCTCCGGGGAAAAATCCCTGAACACCGCCATGACCTCTTCGGACTTTTCCCGGTAGCGCTTCATATTGCCCCGCAGGTAAATTCCGCCGGGACAGAGCTTATAGGCCTGTACTATGGGCATGGCGGAATGGACCCCGCAGGCCCGGGCCTCGTAGGAAGCGGCGGATACCACGCTGCGCCTGTCCCCGGGCAGGCCCCCCACAATGACGGGCTTACCCCGGTATTCGCTCCTGTCCAGCTGTTCCACCGAGGCGTAAAAGGCGTCAAGGTCCGCGTGGACATAAAAGCTCATTTATGGGCGCTTGTTTTCACTGTTGCAGGGCCCTTTCGGCCATGTTGAGATCCTGGCTTAACTGCCTTTCCCCGGGGAATTCTTCAAGCGCCCTGAGTACCGCGGCCCTGGCTCCCGCAAAGTCCTTTTTGTTGTAGAACGAGGCAAATTCATTGTGAAGCTCCCCGACCCTGTTCTGACGGAAGGTTCTCAGGGCGTTTTCCACCCGCTTGTCGGGTCCGTATTTTTCCAGGGAAGCGTTAAGCCAGACTATGGCGGCGGACCAGTCCCGCAGCCTTCCGAACCTTTCCGCTTCTTTCAGCACCGTGGTACTGCGCATTTCTTCCCGTTTTTTTTCGGGCAGGCGGTTCCAGGTTTCGGCAAGCCAGGCCAGTATGGTTTCCGCTTCGCCGGGATTTTTAAGGCCGTTGATCCGCTCCGCCGCTTCCGCTTCCAGCACCGTTCCGTCCAGTTCGGCATATTTTTCCCTGCTCAGCCTTGCCCCCTCGGCGTTCAGCACCGCCCTGGCTTCCCCGGCCTTCCTGTTTCTGATTAAGCGGACCAGTTGATTGTTAAGCGCCGCGTCGTTCAATTCCTGCCAGCGCCCGCCGCCGTCATAACGGGGGGAAGCGTAATCCACCCAGGCAAGGGTTTCCTTTTCCCTTCCCGCCTTGAGGAGAGAGGCGCCGTAGTTCATCATCCTGGTTATCATATCGCTGTAGGGGTCCTCAAAAAACGCCGCCCGTTCCGTATGGCCCGCCGCGCCCGTATCCCTGGAAAGGAGAACGGCCCTGTTTATTGCCAGAGGAACCGCTTCGGCAAAACGGTTGGCCCTTTCCAGTACGGAAATGCGGTTTGAAAGGATCAGCGACACCAGCTCAAGGCCGTTTATCACCGCCCTGTCCCGGTAATTCCGGGCGGGCACATAGGCAAAGCCCGTGGCCTTGCCGAAGGCGTCCTGAAATTCTTTTTTATTGCCCGGATCAAAGCCGTAGGGATTGGTGGTTTCCGCGTCCACAGGTCCCGACGGGGTATTTACCGTGGCAAAGGCGTGGTCCCGGGTCATAACCCCGCCCACATCAAGCCCCGCCGATAAACCCAGCACCAGGTACAGCACCGCCGAAGAAACGCAGTTATACCTGCCCGAAACAAAAATTTCATCCAGCCTGGTCTGATACTCCGAATAGGACTTTAAGAAGCGCCTGTGGATAAAGGTAAGCACGTATTCTCCCCGGGCCCTGGCGTCGGCGGGCAGATCCGGCGCAGAGGCAAGCTCCGAGGCGGCGGCGTTAATACGATCCATGCAGGCCGCCGCTTTTTGTTCCGCCCCGGCGCCGGCGTTCACCGAGGAAGCCCAGAGGGCGGCCTCCGCCAAAGTCCGCCAAAGCCCTCCGGCGGCCTGCGGCCCCCCTGAGGAAGCGGCGGCCCTGTCGGCAAATTCCCGCGCCCTTGGGTCGGCCTCCAGGGAGGGAAAACCCTGGTTATTCCGGGCCCCCAGCAGGGAGGCAAGCAGGAGGAAGAAACACGGAAGTACACTGCGTTTTATCAAGTTCATCGTTCTTCTGCCTTTTTTTGACCTTTTATCTTAAGTACCTTTATTTTATGATATAACCATGACCATGATCAACAATTACGATGCGGACCTTATCATAATCGGTGCCGGCCCCGCGGGCTTAAGCGCCGCCCAATACGGCGCCAGGGCCAGCTTAAAGACCCTGGTTCTGGAAGAGATGGCCCCCGGCGGCCAGGCCTTAAATATTGAAACCCTGGAAAACTACCCCGGTAATACCGGACGGGACGGCGGGGCTCCCCGCTCGGGGATTGAATTTTCCGAAGATCTGCACAGGCAGGCGGAGAATTTCGGGGCCCAGTTTATCATGGAGGGCGCTGAGGATATTAAAAAAGAGGGGGACCTTTTTTTCGTTGCCTCAAGCGGCGGAAAAACCCTCCGGGCTCCGGCACTGATCCTTGCAAGCGGCGCCAAGCGGCGTACCCTGGACATACCCGGTGAAAAGCAGTTCTACGGCCGGGGGGTTTCCTATTGCGCGGCCTGCGACGGGCCCTTTTTCAAGGGAAAACGCATCCTCGTGGTGGGCGGCGGGGACTCGGCCTGCGACGAGGCCCGGTACTTGAGCAGGCTTTCCGATAAAATCACCCTTATTCATCGCAGGGAAAGGTTCAGGGCCCAGAAAACCCTGGCCGAAAGGGTACTGTCCGATCCTCACATCACGGTACGCTTTAATACGAGGCTGCTTGAAATAAAGGGGGAGGCCAAAGTTACCCGGACGCTGATCGAAACGGAGGGCCCTTCGGGGCCGCTGCGGCTGGAAGAAGAAACGGAGGCGGTCTTTATCTTTGCCGGCGCCCTCCCCCGGACGGCTCTGGCCGCCGGAATCGGGGCGGAACTTGACGAATCGGGCTACGTGCTGACCGATCAGTCCATGGCCTCCTCCGTTCCGGGGTTTTATGCCGCCGGGGACGTCCGTTCAAGCCCCTTCCGCCAGGTGGTGGTGGCCGCTTCCGACGGGGCGATTGCCGCCCACTGCGCGGCGGCCTATATCGACGGCCTTAAAGGCGTAACTTACCCCCGGACATTCTAAAGGGCTGCGCCGGAACAT
>JAISRD010000265.1 GCA_031273835.1 Treponema sp.
GCGGAAGTCCCTATGGCATGGCCGGAGGCGCCCATGGCAAGCCCCGCCGCCACGGGGTCCTTTAGTTTAAGGGTCTTGATAAAAAAGGGCCCCGCCGCGGCGCAGAACATCCCCGTCAGTATCACCGCCGAAACCGTAAGCCCCCCAAGGCCGCCGTGGTTTTCCGACAATTCCAGGGCGATGGCGGCCGTTACCGATTTGGGGAGCAGGGAAGCGCCTACGGTCTTATCAATCCCGAAGGCGCGGCAGAGCAGTGAAACGGAAAGGAGGGAGGCGGCGGAACCGGCGATACAGCCCGCGATGATGGAAATGACATTGGCCTTGAGGACCGCCCGCCGGCGGTATATCTTCACGGCCAGTATGGTGGTGGCGGGGACTATGAAGAGGAGGATCATGTTTCCCCCCTTGAGGTACTGTTCCATGGTGAGGGGGGTAAAATGCAGAACCAGGATCAGCAGCACATTGGCGGTGAACAGGGGACTCGGCGCAAAGCGGGGCAACCGCCTCTTAAGCAAAACCCCCGCGGCAAAACAGGCTATCGAAAGGATAATTCCGAAGACCGGAAGGGACAGTATCTGTTCCATCAGCGTTTCCCCAGGATCCTTCTCAGGAGCCGCACGGTCCCATAGCTTACGAAAAAGGTGACGGCCGAACTTATGACGATAATAGCGAGGAGTTTTACCACGGCGCCCCGAATGAGGGCGGCGTTTTCCAGCACCGTGGCCGCCGCGGGAAGGAAAAAGAACGCCATATTGGCGCTGAGGTACTCCCCGGTTTTTCCCAGATCCTCGGGTTTAAGCGCCTTGAAACCCAGGGCGGCCAGCATGAGCATAAGCCCCCAAACGCTGGCCGGCATGCCCAGCGGGAGGAGGCGCGAAAGGAATTCCCCGGCAAAGCCGAAGGCAAGTATGATCCCCAGGGGCCGCAATACGTCCATCAATCTACCTTTATAACCGTACCTTTAAGCGCCCTTAAGGCGCGCCTTAAAATACCTCGTCCGCCCGGGGAACCGACGCCATGGCCCCCGGCCTTGAGACGGCTATGGAAGCGGCCCTGGCGGCAAGGTCCAGGGCTTCCTGCGGGGTATAGCCCCTGGACCGGGCGGCAATAAAATAGCCTGAAAAGGTATCCCCAGCGCCGACGGTGTCCAGCACGGGGCTTTCCACAATGGGAGCCCCGGCCCGCTCCTTCCCGCGGGCATAAAAGGCCCCCTCCGGCCCGGCGGTAAGTATGAACTCCGCGGCGGGAAAACGGGCGGCGAGCCTCTCAAGGATCGCCTGGAAGTCCCGGCAGGCGGGGAGGCCCGCCATGGCGGCCCCCTCGATTTCATTGACAAAAAAAACGTTAACCCGCTCCAGGGGCAGCGTTTCGATGTCCGGGTTATAGGGCGAAGGGTTTAAGCATATAACCATTTCCCGTTCCGCGGCGGCCCCGATAATTTCCCCCAGATGGACGATCTCATTCTGCAGCA
The DNA here is from genome assembly GCA_031273835.1 of Treponema sp. Classification (GTDB taxonomy): domain Bacteria; phylum Spirochaetota; class Spirochaetia; order Treponematales; family Breznakiellaceae; genus JAISRD01. Next base: position 1,472 of record JAISRD010000265.1, read on the forward strand.
CGATGAGGTCCCCCTTTCCAAAGGACTCCAGGGTGCTGTCAATCTCCTCCAGGGTAATTTCCCCGTTTCCCCCTGAAAATAAAAAAATCGAATTCTGTTTGTTTTTATCAAGCTGAATGATCGCGTGCCCCGTGGGGCCCTCGTAGACCGCCACATGGCCGGTATTTACGCCGTAGGATCTGAGCAGTTCCAGGAGAAAATCCCCGTCCCGGCCGGCCTTTCCCGCCATGTAGACCTCCAGCCCCGCCTTTGCCAGGGCCGCCGCCTGGTTGGCCCCCTTGCCTCCGGCGCTTTTTTCAAATTTCAGGGCGCTGATTGTTTCTCCCGGCAGAACAATGTGATCCACATGGTAATTCATGTCGATATTTATCGAACCGTATACAAGAACTTTCATAGCTTCCCCATATTATAGTTTTTCCCAGCGGCCCTGTATGGCCGCCGCCGTTTCCTCGGGGCTTTGAAACCCGTCGAACATACGCTTTACCTCTTCCCGGATAATGCCGTTCAATTCCAGGGAAAGCACCGGATTGACGCCGCCGTAACTTTCCCCCAGGAGTTCCCCCGCGTCGGACATATCCAGCGCCTTGGAATAGTAGGGATCGGCCTTGACCAGTTCCAGGTTCCGCTCCCCCGAGCCGGGAACCGCGAAGGCCGCCGCGGCGAGGGAACCTGACTTTTCCTTAAGAAACTCCGCGAAACCCGCGGCGGCCTCTTTTTTTTCCGCCCCTTCGGTTTTTTCATTGACCCCCAAAAACCAGCCGGACAAAACAAAATAGGGCTTTCCCACATACGTTTGGGGAACCGGCACGGTGGTGATATTGAAGCTGTCCCCCATTTTTTCCCGCAGTTCCTTTATTTCCGATATGGAACCTATCATCATCCCTATCTTTCCCTCGGCAAAAAGCTTCCGCCTGATTTTCTCGGTCATAAGAAAAGGCCGGGGATGGAGGCTTGTTTTAAGCTGATTGAGAAAGGCCAGGGTATCGACCACGGGTTTGGCGGTAAAGGTAAAGCGTTCCCCGGCTTCGGGATTCAGCCCCGAGGTCCAGATCCAGGAAAGCAGGTGCCTGCTGACGCTGTAGGGATCCTCTTCCGCCAGGGCAAAGGCGGCCCCGTGGCTGCCGTTTCCTGAGATACGCCGGGCATAGGACAGCATTTCTTCCCTGGTTTTCGGGGGCCTGTCAAAGCCGGAACTTTGCAGCAGATCGATGTTGTAAAAGAGGGGGTTTATAAAGGTGATAAGCGGGCTTCCGGGGTCCTCCGCGCCGGACCGGGCAAGTATGCCCGCTTCTTCAAGGCCGTAGATCCAATGGGGCTCCAGGGCGAAAATATCGGCCCCCGCCCCTTCGTCCCCGGCTTCGCTTTCTCCCGCCTCTATGGCGGCCAGTATTTCCCGGACCTCCCCCCGGCTCTTGTATTCCAGGCTTATCCGCACCGAGGGGTTTTGCCCCTCATACTCGGCGATGAGCTTTTCCAGGGTTTCGGGGGCAAGATCCTCCTGCCACCACTGGACAAAGACCAGAGCGGTTTCCTGCCTGGCCCCCAGTTTGGGAAGATCCCTCCCCGAAAAGTGAAATACCAGCAGTCCCGCCGCCATAAGGGCCCCCCAGACCCACAGTAAAGTATCCGGGGAGCGGAAAAATACACGGAGGGTTTTTTTCACGGAGTTGAAAAAGCCCCTTCCGTTTTTTCCGGTTTTTTCAAAGAGCCCTTTGATTTTTTCTTTTATCCTGTCTATTTCCATTGCAACCTCGACGTATAGGGCTTTTTAAGGTACATTGTAGCTATGTTCGGTTTCATAAAAAAGCTCTTCGGATTTCATAAGCCCCCCGCGGAAGAATTCGATCCCAACGCCCTTAGGGAAGAGCAGTGGACCGCCGATTTCAAGGCGGGAGGCGCTGAAAAGATCCGCTTTACCATTACATCAGAAAAATCCTATATTGCCAATCTCCGGACCGGGGAGGCGGGAACTTCCCTGGTTCTGACCCTGCTTAAACCGAACTGTATGGTCTGGACCGAGGATTCCCTGTTCCGTTACTACGATCTTGCCTTCAGGGGCCGCGTACGGTTGGACGCCCGAGGGGGCTATGCCGCCGCGGGCTTTATGTTCCGCATGGTGGACGACGGTTCCTATTACCTGGCGCTGGTTTCCAACAGGGGCTATTTCAGGCTCGATCTGGTCCGCAATTATACGCCCCTGGCCCTGGCCGGGTGGACCGAAGCCCCCGGCCTCCTCCGGGCGGAGAACGCGGAGGACGCTCCGCCGGTTATAGAATACGATCTGGAACTGATAAACTACGGCGAGAAGATACTGCTTTTGATAAACGGCCTCTGGGCGGCGGAAATAAACGATTCCTCCCTTTCCGCCGGGAGGATAAGCTTTTGCGCCGTCAATTACCACGCCGCGGAGGGCCCGGATGCTTCAAGGAGACCCGTTTCTCCGGATGATCCCGCCCCGTCCGGGGGCGCGGTCAGCGAGGCGGCCCTGCTTGAGTTTTCCCTTGATTCCCGCATCGCCGAAGTGGAGTCCCGCTATAACGGGCTCGCCGGGACCGCCCGGAGCGAAGAGAGGATACGTCTGGCGGAAACCTTTACCGCCCTGGGTCAGGCAAACCCCGCCCTGGTCCAGCTGCGCAGGGCCTGGGAAACCGGAGGCCCGAAGCGGAAAAAGGAACTCCTTTTGGGGGCGAAGCTTGCCATGGCCCTGGAACGGTGGGACGAGGCCGGGGAATACATAGACGCCTGCCTCGCCGGGGAGGACCGGGACGCTTCGGAGGAAGACGCCGGCCATATCAGGAACGCCGGAAACCACAAGGCCGCCCTGCTTTATTCCACGGGAAGATACGGGGAGCTTATCTCCTGGGCCGCCTCCCGCCCCGACTCCGGCTATGCCGATCCGGCATCCCTGTACAATCTGCTGGGCCACGCCTTTTTCCACACCGGGGATTACGAAAAGGCCGCCGCCGCCTACGACAGGGCCTTCGCCCTGGACGGCAGTAAGGGGCTTGCCGCCCGGAACGCCGCCGCCGCCTATGAACTCCTGGGGGCCGGCGAAAAGGCCCTGGACAGGTACTTTAAGGCGGGGAAGGTATTTCTCTCCCAGGACCAGTATCAGGACTTAGGGCTCCTTATCCCCAAGTTCAGGCTCTTGGGCATAACGGGAACGGGGAAGGCCCCGGCGCCGGGGGCCGCGGGCGTCCCCCTTTGGGAAATACACGCCCTTATCGGCAAATGGGCCTTCGGCGTTGAAGACTGGGCCCTGGCGGAACAGGAACTGAAAAGGGCCGAGGAAATCCGCGCGGCCTTAAAGGCGGCCCGGGGGGCGGAGGCCGGGACGGACCCGGACCCGGCGCTGTACTACCTCCAGGGCCTGCTCCTCATACGCGGGGGAAAAAGAAAGCGGGCCCTCTCCCTCCTTGAGCTGGCGGTGAAATACGCCCCCGATTACCCCCTGTTCCGCTTCCGCCTGGCGGAAAACCGTTTCCTCCTCAATCAAAAACCCGATGATCCCGCCCTGCGCTCCGATCTGGAAGCGGCCCTGAGGGTCAAAAAAGAGGAAGAACCGGAAACCTTCGGCTGGGTCAACAACTTCGCCGCCCACATCGCCCTCAGCAGGGGAGAGGCGGACAGGGCCGCCGCCTATCTGGAGAACGCCGCGGCGGTACTGGGGGACCTTCCGGAGGTCCGGGTCAACAGGGCCGTTTCGCTGTACTTGGGCGGCGCTTTGAACAGGGCCCTGGAGATCCTTGAATCAAGACCGGAGGACGACCCGGAGGGGATCATGGCCAACTGCGCTGGGAATCTTTTGGTACGGGCGGGCCGCTTTGAGGAGGCCGGCGTCCATTACCAGCGGGCCCTGGCCGCCGCGCCGGGAAACAGCCAGTACCGGCATAACCGGGCGTCCTGTTTAATAGAGCTGGCCCGCTACGGAGAGGCCGACGACGTACTGACCGGCGGCGGCGAAGTAACGCCGGACCTTCTGGAACGCATCGCCTTTGTGGCGGAAAAAAAGGGTGAGTATAAGAGGGCCGAAGCCGCGGTGCGGGAAGCGCTTAAAACGGACCCGGATCACGTTCCCTCTTTGTTCCACCTGGGGTGGAACTGCGCCTCCTCGGGCCGCTGGGATGAGCTGGGCCCCCTGCTGGAGCGTCTTGAGAGGCTTGACTTAAGCGGGGAAAACGCCAAAAGACGGGATGAACTTGCGGCCCGCCGGGAAGAAGCCCTGTTCCGCAGGGTAAACTGCGCCTCCTGTGGGCGGGAGTGGGTCGTTTCCCGCGATCCCCCGCCGGTCCCGGCCCTGAAACTCTACGCCATGCCCCCGGACGACATGCCCGCCGGCACCTGCCCCGGCTGCGGAAAATCCTATTGCGTGGGCTGCTGCAAGAACTCCCTCGATGAAACGGGCCGCTTTATCTGCCCCGGCTGCGGAAAGACCCTTAAACTCAGCGACGGGGGCCTTAAAGAAATCGTCCGGATATGGGCCGATGAGAACATCAAGCCCTAAGTTTGGATAAAAGCCCCGGCCAGAGTGAAAAAAGCCCGGGCCTGAACGAAAAGAACCCGGGCCTAAATGAAAAAAGCCCCGGCCTGAATAGAAAAAGCCCGGGCCCGAATAAAAAAAGCCGCGGCCCCGGCGATAAAAGCTCAAGCTTCTACCCCAAAGGCCGCGGCTGATGAGGGACCCGGCGCCCCGCCGGGTCCTTTACCGGGCTATTCAACCTTGAACTTGGAGATCTCCCGTACCAGGACGTCAATGGTGTCCTTGTTCTTGCCGCTGATGGTGTTTACCTGATCA
>JAISRD010000034.1 GCA_031273835.1 Treponema sp.
GGCATGATATCCAAAACTGAAATTTACAGCGGGGGAAAGAAACTGCGGACCACCCAGTGGGACAAGGGGATACGCCACGGAACAGACGCCTTTTATGATACGTCAAAAAATCCCGTCAGAGTTGTCGTGTATGATAAAGGCGAAATATCACAGATATCAAAAGGCGAAAACCTGAAATTGGGACCGGAATATGACTATGGCTCCTATTCCGGCAACGAAGCCTATAAAAAAACCCTGCCCCTCAAAAGCTTTGGGATAGCAGACTATTGGCGGTATGACGACACCCCGGGCGGCGTCAGCGCGCCGAAGGAAAGCATTGCTATTAAAAAGGGCGTGGCGGAGGGCATGCGCAAAGAGTATTACGAGGACCTCGACAGGATTGAGGCTGCCACACCCTATAAATCCGGCAGGGCAAACGGAGCGGCACGGGCGTATTATTTCAGCGGGATGCTGTTTTCCGAGATCGTCTTTGCGGACGGGGAAAAAGACGGCCCGGCAAAGTACTATAAAGACCGCCGTCGTCTGCTGGGAAAACAACCGGCGAAGGTGCTGTATTTCCGCCGGGGAATGCGGACCGGCGCCACGAACTGAAACACCATCCGTAACTTCGCCCATTTTGTCCGCTTTAAGCTCTTTGTTTAGGACCTATTCAACAAAATCGCCGGCTCATGGAGTTCCTGTATTCCCCTGGTGCTTATCCGTATTCTGGTAAGGGTCAGGGTTTCGGGGATGCCCCCTTTGCTCCCGTTTCTGCTTATTTTAAAGGTTTCCCGCTTTGGTTCCGGGGGATTGTCTTCCCGGCGCTGTTCGGATCCTCCCGCCAGGGGCCGCAGTTCCAGCAGTTCGTCGGCGCCCAGCTTGAAAAAAACGTACTGCCCCCGGCGGCTTAGATCCTCGGAACCGGAAAAGGGGCTTAGTTCGTAGGAACCGTCCCGGTAAAAGCTGATCCGCCCGTCGGGGCCGTTATAGGTTCCCTCCATATAAGGGTTTACCCTGGAAGGCTCAGGGGAGGCTTCCGTATGCTGGAGCCGCTGGTAGGAACCGTCCCAGATGGTATTGGGTCCCGACCTCAGGTAGACATCCTGGTATACCCTCAATCGTATGCTCTCCAGAGAGGCCAGTTCCACATTAATGGTCCGCCTTAGCTTGGTCAGGGAAATATTCCGGCTGTTGATGTGGAGGCCGTACCGGGTAGGGGTGGAATCCAGCCAGTTAAAAATCTCCTCCGAGTGGTTGTTGTAAAATATCAGCTCCCGGGAGGCGGTATTAAAATAAATGTACTTCCGCTGATCCCCCTCCCCCTGGTACCACAGGCCGTTGATAAAGTCTTCAAAGTCGCCGGATGCGCCGCTTAAAAGTTCCCGGAGTCTGCGCTGTTCTATCTGGGAACCGGGAATTTTTACCACCCTGGATTGTTCGTAAAGCCCGTTGACCTGGTTGTAGGTATAGGTTGCCTCAATTTGATCCAGCATATTGGAAGATTCATAATCCCTGCCGTAGGTGGCGATGGAAAGGCTCCGTTCCCGGTTCCCCCTGCTTCGATCCTCCTCCACCGTGATGGATCCTTCAATAAGGAATTCGGCGATCTTGTCAAAGGGTTCTTCCGGGGAAAAAGCGGTCTTTCTAAAGACCGTCAGGGTCTGTTCCCCCGCCCCGTTCATCCCGGAAACCAAAGCGCAGATTCCCCCGTCTCCAATCAGGTCTTCGCTGTAGAGGATCAGGGTGCCCGCCATGGTTGCCGCAGTGGGGGCGTTCCACACCCGCCGGTGGTTTCCCCGGTTTTCATCATATTCCGCATAGGCGATAAAGATCGGAGCGTCTATTTCCTGCAATTTCCGGTAGGCGATAAGCTGTTCGTCAAAGGAATCCCCGTCAAAATCCCGGGTAAGCGCCGCAACGGCGGATTCCCCCTCCTCAAGGCTGATCAAAAGGCCCTGTCCGCCGTCCCCGTCCCGGTTTTGCCGCTCCGCCGGGGATTCGGCGCCCCCCCCCACGGCCTGGGGGATGACGACCCTGGTCTGGCCCACCTCTTTTTCCCGGGAAGCGAAAAAATCCGCGGGCAGAAAGACCAGCGCCCCTATGCCCCCGGCGGCCAAAAGAAATACAACTATGGTAAAAACCTTAAAATGCCCTCTGGTCATTGCTTATTCATGTAGTGACTGCCCGCCCGGCGGACCCGGGCGTTTAAATCCAAACCGATGGTCAGGACCCGCCATCCGGCAAAGCTTTCCACCCGGGAATAGCGGAGCAGCCCCGCCGATTCCGCTTCCCGGGAGGGGGGATCCTTCGCTTCGGAACCGCTTATAAGGAGGGTATAACTTACCCTTTCCCCGGCTATTCTGGACTGGGCTTCCCGCAGCGCCCCCCGGTAATCCGCCGTGTCCCCCTCAAATTTGACGGATCGGATAAGGTTTTTGGCCCTTTCCTTGTCCGCCCCCAGGGTTTCGGCATAGATAAGTTCCGGTTTTGCCCCGGCGGTCCAAATCCAAAGCCGGTCCCCCTGCTGCAGCATGCCGTCGATAACGGCGCCGCAGAGCCAGGAAACGGCCTCGTCCTTACCCCTTTCCATAGCGGAAGAACCGTCTATGATGATATACACGTCTATGGGAATGGTACGGGTATCGGCCCCCCAAAGGAAGGCCGGGAGGATGAAAAACAGGAAAAAACACCCGGTTTTTACTGCCCTTTTGCTATTCATAGCCATATAATAGCATATTTTTGAAAATATGTACAATAAATTTGTTAAAAAGTCGAAAAAAGGCTTTACATTTTTTAAAAAATATTGCTAAAATAGTGGTCAACTGATTTGTATTGATCTAAAATTATTTTGGAGGAGACAAAATTATGGGAGCCATAGACCTGCCCAAAAGTCCCAATGTATTTCATCCGGAGAAACCGAGCGCTGTAGGTTCTCGTAACTCTCTGGCCCAGGAATACCGGGATCAGCAGAATGAAGTAAACCAGCTTTTGGAGGAAGAAACCAACAAGGTTATCCACCACATTGCCTCGAAACTGCCCAAGGATGTCGTAGAACGCCTTGATATTATGGGCGGCGTCAAGGAAAAGCTGTACAACTACTTTAACCAGAACTACCAGAACATGTTCAACCGCTACATGGTAACGACCGAAGACGAAATGGTCAAAAAAGTCCGGAATTTCGTTGA
>JAISRD010000038.1 GCA_031273835.1 Treponema sp.
GGCCGGGGGGAGGGAAGCTAATACTCAACTCCCCACAAAAAAAGCCCCTCGGGAGGCAGGGTCGGCCCGGCAAGTTCCCGCTTTCCCGAACTGATGATCCGGTAAAAATCCTCAGGCGCCGTTTTCTTTTCCCCGTAAAAAAGCAGGGTCCCCGCCGCGGAGCGGACCATCTTCCATAAAAAGGCGTTTGCCCGGATTTCAAAAACGATCTTTTCCCCCTCCACAAAAAAAGACGCGCCGTAAATATACCGGCGCCGGGATTTGCTCTTGTCGGCGGGGGAGGCGAAGATCGTACAGTCAAACTCCCCCCGGAAAAAACGGCAGTAGTCGTTGAGGCGCCTTAGATCAGGCGGCCTTCGCAGTTGGAGGGCATAGCGTCTTTCATGGGGAAGGGCCTGCCTTCCGCCTATGAAAAAATAACGGTAGGTCCTTGAGCGGGCGTCAAAACGGGCGTGAAAAGACCGGGGAACTTCCGAGGCGGAGAGTATGCGCAGATCCCGGGGGAGCAGGCTGTTCAGGGCGGGAACGAAACGCCCCGCCTCCATGGATGCCAGGGTGGTGTAAAAATTGGCGGCCTGTCCCGCGGCGTGGACCCCCGAATCGGTCCGTCCCGAACCGGTAAGCGTTACCGGCCGTTTGTGCAGCTTTAGAAGGCTTTCCTCGATCAGGGCCTGAACGGTGGGAAGCCCCGCCTGCCTCTGCCAGCCGCGATAGGCGGTCCCGTCGTAGGCGATGATGAGCCTGATATTGCGCTCTCCGGGACCGGGGCCCCCTCTAGTCATCTTCTTCCTTGAGTTCCCTGTTGATATTGTCGTAGAGTTCCCGGGCATGTTCCAGCAGGGGGCCGGGCCTGCTCTTTGAGGATCTTCCCAGGCCGAAAATTTTCGCTATGGTACGTTTGGCGTTTCCCAAAGATTCGGCGCGCTGTTCCGCGTTTTCCCTGGGGCCGTACTTAAGCCTGAGCAGGGCCGAAAGGTAAAGGGCCCCCTCATAGGAATAATTTTTATCCGTATCGGGGCCGAAGTTTTTTATCCCCGAAAGGGTTTCCTTGCCGGATTGTTCCTTAAAGATCGCTTCGCTGTACAAAAAATTGGCCTTCTTCTTGAAACTCAAGGCAAGCCAGTCGTAATGGTAACCGGGGTTTTTCCTGTCCATTTCTTCCAGAAGCCAGCCCGCCCGGAGGGCGGTAATGGCCTGTTTAATGGTGGGAGAAAATTCCTTGCCGTAATAGGAGTAGCAGCAGAGGGCAAGGTAGAGCGACGCGGCGCCGTTTACCAGATCCCGCGGCCGGTTAAAGTCGGCGGAGGGGAAGATGAGCCTGGTTTCCCTAAAACGCTTTTCCCTGTCCTCCAGGGCCTTGTTTCGTTTTTCCGGGGGCAGGGCGGTAAAGTCCTTATCCAGGGAAGCGAACCAGCATTCGGGGCAGACCGTGGCCTGATACGCCAGGGGGAAGATCTCCCCGTATTTTGCCGAGGGTTCGTAAAGCCGGTGCAGTTCATCGGTAATTTTTCCGGCGATAAGCCGTCCGCTTCCGGAAAGCAGTTCTTCCCGGTGAAAGGCATGGTCACAGACAGGACAGGTATATTCTTCCTTCGACGCAAAGGAAATTTTTAGATCTTCCCCCATAGTTTTAGGCCTCCAGAACTACCATTGCTATCGCCATGTTTCCCTCATGGGTAAGGGAAACATGGGCCGCCGCCGCTCCCCTGGCCTGCATGGCCAGAAGGGCGCTTCCCTGCAGGGCAAGTACGGGCCTTTCATTTGCCCGGTTTGCCACCATAATATCCTTTAACGCCAGCCCCCCAAGCCCCGTCCCCAGGGCCTTGCCGAAGGCTTCCTTCGCGGCAAAGCGGGCGGCCAGGGATCTTACCATGCCCCTGCCCCGTTCCCGCAGGACGGCGATCTCCCGGGGATCAAAGAACCTTTCAAGGATCTTCTGATCGGCGGCCCATTTTTCAAGCCGCGTTACTTCAACCGCGTCTATTCCTATGCCGACTATCACGGTTCTTCTTCCTCTCCTTCGCCGGAACCTTCAACGGCGCCGATAAGCACCTGGATCTCCGCCGGTTCCAGGCGGCTTACGGTGATGCCCTCGGGCACGGCGGCGTTAAGGGGTATCGTATAGGTTCCTGGGCTCAGTATCTGGGAACAGTCCACAGTCAGGGTAATCAGGGCGGCGTCAAACCGTTCCAGGGTATTCTGTGGTCCCTCCACGCGGACGCCGCCTTCCTTAACAGGAAGCTCCGCCTGAAAGGACCCGTCGAGTCCCGAGACGGCTATGGGTATCCCGCCGAAACTCCGTATCATGATCAATTCCCGGATATAGCCTTTGAATTCGGCCATGCCGTCCCCCCGGATCATCAAAAGGGGATTCTCGTTGATGATGTGTATCTGAACGGAAAAATCGCTGTTCCTGCCCTCCAGATCAACGGCCTCGGTGGAAAGCTCCTCCACCGAATTGACCAGCCCCGTGGGTCCCTCGATAAGCACCTTGGGGGGATTGAGGGTATAGGAAACCAGTTCATACCCGTCTTCAAGAGAACCGTCAAGATCGGGGGTCAGGGAAACGGTCTTGCTTATCTTGGTATCCAGGGTAATGGTGATTTCCATGGGATCGACCCCTATTTCAAGGGAATCCGTCTCCAGGGCGGTGCCGGTTTTCCGTACCTGGACCGGGGCTTTGTAGGACCCCGGTTCCCGGTATTTGGTCAGATCCAGGTAGGCCTCCACATCCGCCTCGTTGACGGGAAAGATGCTGTTGGCGTCCCCCCTCAGGCTGATCCTGATGTTTTTCGGATAGGGGCTTGAGGGAACAAGATCATTGCTGATCTCCAGCCGGAGGGGAACGGAAAAAAACCGTTCCTCAAGTCCGCTCATGTGATGAAAAATAAAGAAAATGATGGCCGCCACAAGGGAAAGCACCTTGGCGGGCCATTTTTCCGTTATTTTAGCCAGTAATTTTTTACTGTCCGGTAAACCCATTTTCACCAGCCCCGATATCCGCTTTTTCTTCCCCGGCATAGTCCGCCCGGACCGCGGCTTCCCCTTCGGCCCTTCCCCGCGTCTCCCTGTCCAGCAGTTCCTTAAGCTTCCGCTGAACCTCAAGGGCCGAAAGGTCGTAGTAGAGCTTCGACTCATAGGCCAGCGAAATCGCCCCGGTTTCCTCGGAGACCACCAGGATCACCGCGTCACTCTGCTCGGACATACCCAGGGCGGCGCGGTGCCTGGTACCAAAGCTCTTTTGTATGTCCTGCTGTTCCGAAAGAGGAAGCAGGCAGCCCGCCGAGGCGATGCGCCCCCCCTGAATAACCAGCGCCCCGTCGTGGAGGGGGCCGTCAAAGACAAAGATCGTTACGATAAGGCTTGACGAAAGATCCGCGTTAAGCCTTGTTCCGGTTTCTATAATATTCCTGATATTGACCTTCCGGGAAAATACCACCAGGGCCCCCCGCCGCTGCTGGGACAGCATTTCCGCGGCGGTAATAAGCGCCTCAAGCTGGCCGAGCCGGGGCTTATAATCCAGCCTGAAAAATTCCCCCTGTCCGATGCGTATGATGATCTTACGCAGTTCCGGCTGAAAAACGATGGCCATGGCAACAAAGAGCCCGGGGGCAAGTATATTAAGAAGCCATTGAAGGGTGGTCAGCTTAAAAAGATAGGCAATGCCGAAGATCAGGGCGAGGAAACCCGCCCCCTTTACCAGCTGCACCGCCTGGGTCTTTACCAGGAGGTCGTAGGCCTTGTACAGGAGAAAGGCCAGCAGTACCACGTCCAGTACGGGCCTGAAATGATTGTATAATTCAGCTATGCGCTGATACCACGCCATGCCATATCCTTACCAGATCAACGCTTTCCGCCGTATCATGGACCCTCAGTATGTCCGCCCCTCCGTAGAGGGCCGCGGCTCCGGCCCCCAAGGTTCCCGCAAGCCGCCGGGCCGCGTCCCGGCCGGTAACTTCGCCGATAAAGCGCTTGCGGGAAAGGCCCACTAAAACAGGATAATCCCCTCCGGGGATTTCCGCAAGCTGATTAAGCTGATTAAGCTGATTGAGGATAACCAGGTTATCCTGGGTTGATTTGCCGAAACCTATGCCCGGATCAAGGATGATACTCCTCCGGCCGACGCCGGCTTCAAAAGCCCTTTCAAGGACCCCCCGGAAAAAATCCTTGAGCTCCCCCATAATATCCCCGTAGGAGGCAAGATCCTCCTGCATGGTTTTCGGATTTCCCCTCATGTGCATCAATACCAGGGCCGCCCCCCTTTCGGCGCAGAGCGGCGCCATGGCGGGATCGGAGAGGGCGCTTATGTCGTTGATGATGTCCGCCCCTTCGTCCAGGGCGGCCCTGGCCGTTTCGGCCCTGCGGGTATCCACCGAAACGGGAAGGCCCGACCGCCGCCTGAAGGCC
>JAISRD010000252.1 GCA_031273835.1 Treponema sp.
CCCCTGGATCAGGCCACGGGGACAAGGCTCGATCGGATCATCCTCCGTCCCCTTAAGGAACTGGTCTGGACCCCCGGCCGTATAGAGGATCTGGAGCTTAACCTGAAAACCCTGGCCGAACCCGGCGCCGGGACGGAGGCCCTGCTTGAGGAATTAAAAACAACGGGGGCCGCCCCGGGGGACGAGCTGTTTTTCCCCCTGGCCTTTTCCGCCGGGGAAGGGCGGGGCGGGGGGGAAGGGCCCGCCGGGGGCCTGCGGCGGTTTTCCCTTTTGGACTACCTGGACCCCGGCGATACGGTGTACTACCTCGACCGGGAAAGGCTGGATCATGCCCAGGCGGCCCTTGAGCAGGAATACCAGGGCCTTTTCAGGAAAGCCCTCAAGGATCGGCCGGTCCCTCCACCGGAATGTATACTGCTCAAATTCGACAAGCTCAGTGTTCACACCCGGCCCCGTACCCTTTCTTTCATGACCATCCGTAATGAGGGAAAGAACCGCCGCCGTATCCCCTGCGATCCCCCCCGGAGTTTTTTCGGCAACATGGACTACCTGCGGGAAGAATTTTCCTCCCTGCTTAAACAGGGCTGGACCATTGTGATCGCCGCCGAGTCGGAGGTTCAGGCCGCCCGGATAGAAGAACTGCTCCTGCGGGGCGAAAACGCCCCCTCCGGGGGCCTTAGCGTAATGGCGGCCCCCCTGAGCGGGGGTTTTTCCCTCCCCGAAATAAAGTTCATGCTGGTCCAGGAAAATGAAATTTTCGGACGCCGCAGACGGCCCCCCCGTTCCCTTAACCGGGTAAAGAGCAGCCCCATCGATACCTTTGTGGAACTTAACCCCGGGGACTTTGTGGTCCACGTTAATTACGGCATAGGCCTCTTTAAGGGCATTGAGCGGATTAAGGCCCTGGGCCATGAACGGGACTACGTTAAACTTGAATACGCCGGGGAGGAGACGGTCTTTGTTCCCATAGAACAGGTGAACCTGGTGCAGCGCTATATAGGAAACGAGGGGGCCTCCCCGCGGCTGGACAAGATAGGTTCCAAAAGCTGGGAAAACCGCAAGGGCAGGGTAAGGGCCTCGGTGGAGGATATCGCCCAGCGGCTCATCGCCCTCTATTCCAAACGCAGATCCGCCCGGGGTTTTGCCTTTCCCCGGGACAGCGAATGGCAGACCCTCTTTGAGGCGGCCTTTCCCTTTGAGGAAACCCCGGATCAGCTCCGCTGCGTTGAGGAGATCAAGGCCGATATGGAGAGTTCCGCCCCCATGGACAGGCTGGTCTGCGGCGACGTGGGGTACGGCAAAACCGAGGTGGCCGTGCGGGCCTGTTTTAAGGCGGTGATGGGCGGAAAGCAGGCGGCTTTTCTGGCCCCCACCACGATACTTGCGGAACAGCACTATGAAAATTTCCAGGAACGTTTTTCCCGCTTCCCCGTAAATCTGGCGATGCTCTCCCGCTTTGTCTCCCCGGGCGATACCCGGCGTACCCTGGAGGCCCTCGGGAAGGGGGCTGTGGATATACTTGTGGGGACCCACCGTATCATCCAGAAGGACGTGGTCTTTAAGGATCTGGGGCTCCTTATCATTGACGAGGAGCAGCGCTTTGGGGTAAAGGACAAGGAAAAACTCAAGGAACTTAAAACCAATGTGGACTGCCTTACCCTTTCGGCCACCCCCATACCCCGGACCCTCCACATGAGCCTCCTTAAGATCCGGGACATGAGCCTTTTGGCGACGGCCCCCCAAAACAGGCGTCCCATAGAAACCATAATCGGCGAGTTTGATGAGGAAAAGCTCGCCCTGGCGATCAGGGCCGAGGTTGAACGGGGAGGGCAGGTGTTCTTCCTTCACAACCGGGTGGAGACCCTGCGGGAAACCCGGATCATGCTCCAGCGCATTGTGCCTGAAATGCTGATCGAAACCGCCCACGGCCAAATGAACGGCGGAGCACTGGAGGATGTGATGCACCGTTTTATCCACGGGGGCTTTCATGTCCTTGTATCCACAACCATCATAGAAAACGGCATTGATATTCCCAATGTAAATACGATCATTATCGACAGGGCCGATATGTACGGGGTTTCCCAGCTCTACCAGCTCCGCGGCAGGGTGGGCCGCTCGGATCGCACCGCCTATGCCTTCCTCTTTTATCCCGGCGGCAGGGACCTTTCGGAGCTGGCCATGAAGCGGCTTCAGGTGATTTCCGATTTTACCGAACTTGGTTCGGGCTTTAAGATTGCCATGAAGGATATGGAGATACGGGGGGCGGGCAACCTCCTGGGCCGGGAGCAGAGCGGGGACATCTACTCGGTGGGCTTTGACCTCTACCTGCGTCTTCTGGACGAGGCGGTCAAGAGGCTTGAAGATGAAGACTACGAGGCGGAAACGGAGAGCCTTTTGGAACTGGAATATTCGGGCTTCATACCCGACACGTACATCGACGGAGAGCAGGAAAAAATGGAGGTCTATAAAAAGATCGCCGCCGTGCGGACCAGGGAAGAACTGGAAAGCCTCTTCGGAGAACTTACCGACCGTTTCGGCCCGCCCCCGGACGAGGCCGCCTCCCTCCTTGCCCTGGCGGAAATACGGATCATCTGCCGGACCCTCGCCGTGGTTTCCCTTAAGGAAAAGGCCGGACAGGTACGGCTTGAATTCGCCAGGGTTTCCAGGGTAAATGTGGACCGGCTGATCAGGCTGATGAAGGAATCGCCGGGCAGGGTAAAGATCGATCCCAAACAGCCCAATGTGCTGATCCTCAAAACGGGCAGCATAGGGCTCAAGGAAAAGAGTGAATTCCTCAGGGAAAAACTGGCGGCCCTGGCGGACTCGTAGGAAAATTCCACTACCAAAGTACCGGTATTTGTGTTATTCTTAAAAACAGGAGAAACGATCCTTTGATAACAGCAATTGCCTTTGATTACGGCGGGGTTATTTCCCTGCCCATGCGGCAGGAGGACATGGAGGATCTTGCCGCTTTGGCCGGCATCGACGCCGCCCTGATGGAGCGTATCTATTGGGATAACCGGCCCTCCTATGATCAGGGACTTGTGGACGGTGAGGAATATTTCAGGAACGGTCTTGCCGCCGTGGGGGTTTTTCTCGACGACGCCCTTATCGGCGCCCTTGTTGACCGGGATGTAGAGAGCTGGTCCCGGGTTAATCCCGGGACGGAGCAGCTCCTGGGGGACTTAAAAGCGGCGGGAATGAAAATCGGCGTACTTTCCAATATGGTCAGGGGCTTCCTGGACCGGAAAAAAAACGCCCTGCCGGTCTTTAGTATACCCGATGCGGTGATCTTCTCCTGCGAGGTCGGTGCGGTCAAACCGGAGGAAAGGATCTACCGTATGCTTCTGGAACAGCTTGGCTGCCGGGCGGAGGAACTGGTTTTCTTTGATGATGTGGAACTTAATGTTGAAGCCGCCCGCGCCCTGGGTATAGAGGGTTTGGTTTGGAAGGACGTGAATCATGCCCGGGAGGAGCTTAAGTCCCTGGGAATTCAGATCGGGAGACGACGTGAAGCTCCTTATTAAAACCGTTTTAATTTTTGCCCTTACCGGCGCCATTATCCTGGTCTTCCTGCTTCCGGGCCTATTGGCCTTCTTTTTCAGCTTCCTGGGACTAAGAAAGCCCCTGCAGCTTGGGGCTTATAAAATGGCCCAGTTCTGGGCCCGTCTGCTCATATTCTTTACCGGCTGTTCCATGACCGTTACCGGAAGGGAAAACATTCCCCCGGAGGGGGGGGTTTGTTTTGTCTCCAACCATGTGGGAATTTTTGACATAATCCTTGCCCTGGCCTATGTGGGCCGTCCCTTCGGCTTTATCGCGAAAAAAGAGCTGATCCTTATACCGGGCCTTGACGTATGGATCTTCATGCTCGGCGGGCTGTTTCTTGACCGGAAAAAACCCAGGAGCGCCATTAGGACCATCAAGCTGGGGATTAAACGGATCAAAGCCGGCGGGGGCATACTGATTTTTCCCGAAGGAACCAGAAGCAGGGGCCGGGGTATTGCCCCCTTCCGGTCGGGCTCCCTCAGGCTTGCCACCCAATCGGACTCCGTCATCGTGCCGGTGGCGCTTACCGGAAGCTATGATGTTTTTGAAAAAAGCCACCGGATCTGCGCCGTACCGGTCAGTATCTCCTTTCTGCCC
>JAISRD010000254.1 GCA_031273835.1 Treponema sp.
TTCGCATACTCATAACTCACCGCTTTATGTTTGCTCGCGTTCGCCTTTATCTTCGTCCCGTCTACGCTGATGTTCCCCAGTTTCTTCAAATGCCCCGTCTCTTGCGCTATCCCCAGTACTTTGATAAACGCCTCCTTAAACGCCTCCCTGTTTTCCCGCCTGAACGCGCATATCACGCTGAACTCAGGGTGCGCTTTCCCTCCGCAGATGTACCGTACCGCCACGTCCGTATAGGTCGCCTGCTGTATCCGCCGGGAACTGAATGTTCCGGTTATGTAACAATACACCAACAGCTCCAGCATCATTGCGGGCGGATACTGTTCGCACACCGGGCATTAGCCCCGCGCCCAACGCCGTCCCCGGCGTTGGGCTTTTTTGGTGCGCCCGGCATGGATGCCGCTTCCTTCCTTTTTTTCGTCTTTTTCGTGCTTTCCGTGGTTAATATTCTTCCTTGTGCGGTTAAAGATTTGCGTTGTTGATTGATAGAGATCGCTTATAGATCAAACGAAGCGTAGAGTTCGTCGGGATTCGCCGCCTTGACCTGCATATCCTCCCGGCGTATCAGATCGTAAAAATCCGTCTCGCTTTCATCCATCAGTATATTTAACAGGGCGATAAAATCCCGGGCTATTTCCCGGGGGGTGATAAATTCCCCCGCGCCGGGGGCGGAAAGGGCCATCTCCATGAAGGCCCTTAGTTCCTCCTTTCCAAGCCGCTCCTCATAACCATGGTGCAGGGCGTGGATCTCCGTAAGCCGCTCCAGGAGTATATAGATCTCTTCACCGCTGAGCTGGGAAAGCCGTATGACGGGGCTCCCCGAATCAACATGGCCTGAACGTACAAAGCGGCTTTCCTCAAGCCGACTCTTGAGGGCGGGATAGCTTGCCAGTCCCCGGCGTTCATCCTCAAGGAATTGGGCCGTTCCCCCCATATAGAAACCCAGGTGGGGGGCCTTGCCCTGCATAATGTCGTTAAAGAACGAAAGGAGTTTTTCATAGTTATTTTCACGGGAAATACGGTTGGTGATCTTGTAGAGATTCACCCCCTCGTCGATGAAGATCAAAAGGCCCTTGTAGCCTATGCGGGTACAGAAGGCCGCGAAGAGTTTCAGGTAATCGTACCAGTTGTCGCCGTTGATGATTTCCCCCACCGGGAGGCTGCGCTTTGCCTCGGTCTTGAGGGCGTATTCTCCCCGGATCCAGCGGAGGGCGGCGTTCTTCTTTTCATCATCCCCCTGTATAAAGCCCTTAAAGTAGGAACTGAGGGCCGAGGCAAAGTCGAAGCCGTGGGCGTATTCTTCCATCTCCGAAATGATACGGAGTATCTTCCATTCCACACGGGAAACATGATCGCCGTCCTCCGGGGGGTATCCGTCCCGTATCACCTCGGTTTGGACCGAATTGATCCACCTTTGGAGCAGCCCCTCCAGGGCGCCGCCGCCGGGCCTTACCTTGGTTGAAAGGCGCTGCATCAATTCCCGGTAGGTGGCAAGCCCCGAGCCGGCGCTGCCCGAGAACCGCTTGTCCGGGGACAGATCCGCGTCGGCGCTGACAAAATCCCTGTCCATGGCAAAGTTTCTCAAGGCCTGGAGGAAGAATGTTTTCCCGCTTCCGTAACGGCCTATGATAAAACGGAACGACGCGGCCCCCTGGCTTATGTTTTCCAGATCCTCAAGGACCGTTTCAATTTCCCGCCGCCGCCCCACGGCTATGTACTCAAGCCCTATACGGGGCACCACCCCCGCGGAGAGCGAATTGAGTATGGCCTGGCTGATCCGCTTGGGGATGCTTATATCCATGGTACCTCTATTCCCCGGGGCCGCCTGACCCCAGGGTTTCCTGTAGTATAGATCTATATTCCTCCGAGATCGAGGGATTCCACTTATGGTACCCAGGGTCTCCTTCATGAAAACCGGAATCCCCTGGGTTTTCAACGATGAGGAGATCGTGAAAGCGCTCCTCAAAGGCCGTGTTGATCCGGTCGATGCGGTACGCGGTCATGCCCCCCTCAACCCCGGAAAACCCCTCCGCCTCAAGGAGCCCCCTCAGGGCGGCCCTTTCCCCGCCGTCAAGCCCGGCGAGAAAGGCCCCGATCTCATCTCCGCCGGGGGGGAGGTATTTCCCCAATTTGCCGGAATCAGGCAAGGTCCGGACTTCCTTTATCCTCCGTGTTTCCGGCCGGCCCTGTTCCCCGGGGGCCTCCCCATAAGCGGGGCCTTTAAGGAGTTCCCGTACCTCGTCGGATTCCCTGCGCAGCTGATCAAGCAGTTCCTCCTCCAGGTTTATCCCCCTCGGCGGGACTCCCAGGGCAAGGCGCTGTTTTTCCGGATCGAGAACCAGCCCCGAAAGCAGCTCCGTAAGGGGTTTGTGGTTTGAAAAGGCCCCCCAGAGGACCGTGTACGAAGATTCCCCCGCGGCGGGGCATTTCTCAAAGCCGGTAAAATCCGCCCTTTCCGCCGTGGGGGGATAGAAAATTTCAAACAGCCCCCTGCCCCAGTCCGCGTAAAGCCGCCGGTCCAAATCGGCAAGGAGGGTTGAAAAATTTTCCCCCGTATCCTCCGCCAAACGTTCTTTGGCCTGCCGGGACAGCAGAGGGATGATGAACGGAAGGGCCGAGATGAGGGATCCGGGGGAGGCGGTACAGAGACGGCGCAGGGCAAGGTCCCGGGCCATGCGGCCCGCGGCGCCCTCCAGCAGGGAAAGGATCCCGTCCAGCAGAGGGAGGGCTTCCCCGGTGATTCCGTAGATCACCGCGAAATCCAGGGCCCAGCGGGCAAGGAGGGCGGAAGCGGCGGGAAGGCGGTCCCGGTAGGCGGCACACAGATCCCACAGGGCCATGAACTGCCCCAGGGCCCCCTCCTTTCCCAGGGAAAGAACGAGCTCCCGCCCGTAAAGCCCCAGGTAGTAATCGGCGCTGTCCGCGTAATCCCCCTTCCGGCACCGGGAACGCCAAAAGAAAAAGAAATTCCGCTGGGCCTCGTTCATCCCCGCATAGTCAAGGGTCCCGCTTGAGGTACCCGGGGTTCCGCTTGCGAAAACCAGGGAACCCCCGGGGGGCGGGACAAAGCCGCAGGGCCTTCCCGTTTGGTACAATTCCTCCTGTTCCCCCCTGAAATCCGCCGCCCTGATACCGCCGAACCGGGCTTTTACCGCGAAAAGGCCGCCCCCCCCTTCCAGACGGCCCTTTTCCCAAAGGGGGAGCAGGCCGAAGGCCGCGGCCTCTTCCCGGCTCCCGCTAAAGGGCCGGTCCGCCCGGAGGGGGGAGCTTTTCGTCCCGGCGTACCGGGCCGGAAAGGCCAGCGGAGGGGGAACGCCGGTGGATGAAAGCAGGCTGCGCCAGAGATAAGCTTCGGCCTGGCCGGAACGGAGGAAGATCCCGCTTTGTCCCAGGGGACCGGTCCTAAACAGTTCCCTGCCCCGGGGGGCGGAATTTCCGGTTTTGTCCACAGGTCCGTCGGCAAAGACGATCCCCAGGGTCAGGGGGGTTTTTATTTCCCTGACGGCGGACAGATCCGGAGCGCCCCCGGGACCCAGAACAAGTACGAGCAGATCGCAGCGGGGCCTCAGGGGTTTTAAGACCGGGGGAAGCTCCTCAAAAAAGACAAGCCCCAGCCCCTGAAGGGACCCCGCAAGTACCGTCTCTCCGCCCGCCCCCCAGTTAAGGGGAATGGTCCCCTCTTCGGCGTGGCCCGAAGCTTCTACCTCGGGGAGGAAGGGCTTAAGGGTATCCTCAAAAAAACGTTTTTCCAGGAGAACGATGATTTTACCGTCCCCGCTGTTAAGGCCCCTTAGATAATTTCCGAAGAGCTCCGCCGAGGCGGGGTTGTTTTCCGTTATGAGGCCCCCGGAAAGGCCCCAGGTCCTTAAAAATTCCAGATGACCCTGAAAAAGGGCCCCCAGGTTCCCCCGGCTTAGCCAGCGGTCCCTGTCGAATTCCAGGCCCCGGCAGAAAAGCCCCGCCACCCCCGGCGGCGGGGCAAAGCCGAAAATCTCCCCCGCCCCAAGCCGTACCGGTTTAACCGGCTCGCCCCCCAGATAACGCCCCAGGGGGCCGAGTCCCAGCTCTTCCGCCTCCCCGGCGCTCAACGTTTCGGAGGCGGCCAGGGCGGAGTACCGTTTTTTTCCGTCCCTGATAACGGGGAAACCCCAGGCGGAGCCGACTCCCCTTTCGACAAGGGGCAGACAGTGAAGTATGAGGGAAGGCACAAGTTAAGACTTATCACAAAACGGCGGGGATAAAAAGTCCCCCTCCCGTCCGGTCCGCCGAAAAGCCCAAAGATAAAGATTACAAACTTTTCTTTTCGTATTTCTTCGTGCTTTTAGTGGTTTTTCCTGCGGATCTTGAAGGGATTTATCGACTTTTCCAGTTCTTCCACCCCGTACTTGATGTTTTCAGCCACCATTACCATGGATTCGGAATTGCCCGACATGGACTTGGCGCCGGTATCGCATTGGGCCACCTTTTCGTCCACATCGCGGCTCAGCTCGGAAAGGCTCCTGCACGCGGCCACCGCTTCGGCGGCCCCCGCCTTCATGGCGGCGGAACCGTTTTTCACATTCTCCGTAATGACGTTGATCGCCTCAATTGACGAGAGAAGCTGTTGGGAACCGGCGCTCTGTTCCTCGGTGGCACTTTTCAGGCTGATAATTATCTCCTCAACCCGGGAAATCATGTCTATCATGCCGTCAAAGATCTCCTCCACATGAACGGCGCTTTCGGCGATCCGCTTGATGTGCCGCTGTATTGAACCCAGGGCTTCCCCGGACCCCTGGGACTGCCGGGCCGTGGTCTCGGCGAGTTTGCGGATCTCCTGGGCGACAACGGCGAAACCCCTGCCGGTCTCCCCCGCGTGGGCCGCCTCTATGGCGGCGTTCATTGAAAGGAGGTTGGTTTGGGTGGCCACATTGGAAATAACCTGATTCATTTCGGCCAGGGCCAGGGATTCTTTTTCCACCGTCCTGGCGGCTTCCGCTGTTTCCGAAAGGTGCTTTTTTTGTTCCTGGGAAGATCTTACCAGTTCGACGATGCATTCATTGGCCTGGAGGGTATTGTTTTCTATCGACCGGATGTTCGCCGCCATCTCCTCCACGGCGGAGGACGCGTCGGAAATCCGGTTTCCCTGATCTTTTATTTTTTCGTCCAGGTTTTCAATGCCGCTCAT
>JAISRD010000257.1 GCA_031273835.1 Treponema sp.
GGGCTCGCCGCGGCCCTGGTGGAAAGCGAGGCCGCCCGGGAAGCCCTGGAATATTACGCGGCCTCCCTGGAGGAAAGCGAAAAACCCCTTATCGCCGTTCTGCCTCCGGGACAAGCGGGGGGGCTTCCCGATCCTTCCCAGGCGGAGGCGTGGTTTTCCTCCCCGGTTTTCGATCACATCCTGGTCAGAGAACCCTGGAAAAGAAGTTTCACAAACGCCGAAAACCCCGAACTATCCCCCGGGCTTCTTTTTACGGCCTTTGCGGAAGCCGCCCGGCGGCTCCTCGTCCCCGGCGGCGGCCTGGTCCTCCTCAAATCCCCCCCGGTTTTGGGGGAGCGTATTTCCCGGATTTTGTCCGGCCCCCTGGCGGTAAAGCTTAGGGAGGCGGAAGAGGCCTTTTTCACCGCCGGGTACTGGACCTGGACCGGGGAAACCCTGGAAGGGGCTTTTTCCGCCGCCGGTTTTAAGACCCGCCTCAGCGTCCTGGACCGGCGGGAAGAACGGCTCCTTACCCGCCGGGACATCGACCGCTGGTTCGATAAGGAAAAATCGGCCTGGGGAAGCAGAATCGCCCCTCTCCTGGGGGACGGGGATTTTTTTACGCTGAGGGACATGGTCCGGGAACGGGCCGAACAGGGGCCCCTTCTCTGGCAATGGAAGAGCCTGCTCCTGCGGGCGGTAAAGGAAAAAGAGCCCGCCGGTGGAAAATAATGAAAAAAAAGCTAAAGTTTTTACGGGGATCTGCCGATATATGGATCGGTGAAGGATCTTTCCGCCTGTCCGCGGTTGGGTTGTGAACTATATTATTCGTACTCCCTACGAATATCGGTTTGCGGGGAAAGAACTTGAGCCAAAGAAGACAAGGATGTCTTCTCATGACAATTCAAGGAGGATGACATGATCATCAACCACAACCTCAGCGCCATGTTCGCTGACCGTTCACTCAAAGTAACCAACGAAAGCCTTACCAAAGACATGGAGAAGCTGACATCGGGCCTCCGTATTAACCGGGCAGGGGATGACGCCTCGGGCCTCGCCGTATCCGAGAAGATGCGGAGCCAGATCAGGGGCCTCAATCAGGCGTCGCAGAACGCTTCCAACGGCATTTCTTTCATCCAGGTAAGCGAGGGTTACCTCCAGGAAACCCAGGATATTATCCAGAGGATGAGGGAACTGGCCGTCCAGGCCGCCAACGGTATTTATACCGCGGAAGACCGTATGATGATCCAGGTGGAAGTTTCCCAACTGGTGGACGAAGTCGACCGCATCGCGAGCCATGCCCAGTTTAACGGCATGAATATGCTGACCGGCCGCTTTGCCAGGAATACGGGGGAGAATGTTGTTACCTCTTCCATGTGGTTCCACATCGGGGCCAATATGGATCAGCGGGAACAGGTATTTGTCGGTACCATGACTTCAGCCGGCCTGGGTCTGCGGAATTTGGGGAACGACACTTTCATCACCATCGAAAGTCCCGACGACGCCAACCGGGCCATCGGAACCCTGGATACCGCCCTCATGATCATCAACAAACAGCGGGCGGATCTGGGGGCCTACCAAAACCGCCTTGAACACGCGGTCAGGGGCCTGGATATAGGCGCCGAAAACATGCAGGCCTCGGAATCCCGGATCCGGGATACCAATATGGCGAGCCAGATGGTACGCTATACCACCAACCAGATCCTGGTAAACTCAGGCACCGCCATGCTGGCCCAGGCGAACCAGCGGGCAAGTTCGGTCTTGCAGCTTCTACAATAAAGTAGTATTATTGTAGACAGACCCTCATTAATGGGGGTCCGGCGATCTTTGACAAATACCCTTAGGGTTGATACGAACGACGGAGGGGAAAGTTTGCCGGGTATTTCAAGCCCGGCGGACTTTCCGATCCGTTCCGGGAAGGCCGGGAGAGGCGGCGCGAACCTTCTCTTAAGTTTTCCCCCGTTCGGGTCGATTCCGGCATGGATTGCCGGGATGATCAACTCAAGGAGGGTTATATGATTATTAATCACAACATGAGCGCCATGTATGCTAACCGCCAGCTGGGGGTTACCAACGCCGATGTAGCAAAGAGTATTGAAAAGCTCAGCTCAGGCATGAGGATTAACCGGGCAGGCGACGACGCATCCGGACTCGCGGTTTCCGAAAAAATGAGGGGCCAGATCCGGGGTCTTAACCAGGCCGAGCGCAATATCAACAACGGAGTGTCCTTTATCCAGGCGACCGAAGGTTACCTTCAGGAAACCCAGGATATACTGCACCGTATTCGGGAACTGTCTGTTCAGTCCGCCAACGGTATTTATACCGAAGAGGATCGTATGCAGATTCAGGTAGAAGTTTCCCAGCTGGTCGATGAAATCAACCGTATTGCGAGCCACGCTCAATTTAACGGTATGAACATGCTGACCGGCGCTTTTGCCAGCGAAGGACCACGGGTTATGCAGCTCCAGGTCGGGGCCAACATGGATCAGAATGAAAGGGTCTTTATTGGCACCATGACCGCCGAAGCGCTTGGTTTGCAGACCGTACAGGGAGAGGCCGGAATTATTTCCATCACCACCCCCGACGACGCTAATCAGGCCATCGGAATGGTAGATTCGGCGCTCAGGCAGATTTCCCGGCAGCGGGCCGATCTCGGCGCTTATCAGAACCGTTTTGAGCTGGCTGCGGAGGGTGTTGCGATCGCGGCGGAAAATATTCAAGCCGCGGAATCCCGGATCAGGGATGTAAATATGGCCGATCAAATGGTCGATTACACCAAAGACAGCATCCTTAACCAGGCCGGGACCGCCATGCTGGCCCAGGCCAATATGCGGACCCAGGCGGTACTGCAATTATTAGGTTGATCCTAATAAACTGTTGGGTTAATCCCAATAAAGTCTATCGTTTCAAGAGACTTCTGGACGTCGTCTTTTGGAGCAGCGAAACGGGGCCTTAAGGGGTCCCGCCGCGGAGGATGGGGAAGCTCGCGCCCTTTCCTGTCCTTTTTTTGAGACAGCGGTCTCCGCAATGGAAGGCGGGGACATTAAGCCGTTTTTCTAAAAACGGTCATATTTGGAGGTAGAATACTATGGGTATTCAAATAGCCACCGCAGGAAATGGATTTCCTCAGCAGGACCTCCCCCAGGAAAGGATTTTGACACGATCCCAGGCCAGGTCCGCGGAGATAAGATCCGCGGTAATGGAGAAAATTCAGGCCTCTTTGCCGGGAAGCCAGGCATCTCAGCCGGGAAACCACGGGGCCAAGTTACCTGAGATACAGGACACGGCGGCGGACCTTGAGCGGGTTACCTTAGCCTTTAACAAAAAACTCAGATTCGTCGTGGATCACCAGTCCCATGAGATAACCGTAAAGGTTATAGATCCCCAGACCGATAAAGTGATCAAGGTGCTTCCGCCCGAAGAACTGCAGCGGCTTCATAGGAGACTAAAAGAAACCATAGGTTTTCTGTTTGACGAGCGGATTTAAGACCTAAATTCCGGGGAGGGTTATGTCTGATATTTACGTTCCGGGGGTAAAAAGCCGCTTTAATACGGAAACCCTTATAGAAGGCCTTATGAAGGTCGAGCGTATTCCCAAAGAACGGGCCGAGAAGACCATAGAATCCCTTAAAGCGGAAAAGGGGTATTGGCAGGAAATCGGCCTGAGGATAAGTACCCTGCGGGAAAGCGCCCGATCCCTCTACTCTTTTCAGAATCCCTTTAACGAACGCATCGCCATATCCTCCGACGAATCGGTGCTGACAGGAAACGCCGGACGGACCGCCGTTGAACAGGAACGGAGTTTTATTGTTAAACAGACGGCAAAGGCGGACCGTTTTTTATCCGAGCCCCTGGATAAATCCTTCAGGGTGGAGCCGGGAAATTACGGTTTTAAGGTCGGAAACGATGAAATAAACCTCAATTTCCGGGGAGGCAGCCTTAGGGAATTTACCGAGGCCCTTAACCGCCGGGGAAAGGACAGGATACAGGCGGGTATTATAAATGTAAAATCCGGAACCCAGTCCCTGCTTATCGAATCCCTCGTTACCGGCGAAGACAGCCGCCTGCAGTTTTCAGGCGCCTCGGAGGATCTTGTTCAAAAAACCGGCATCGCCGATAAGGCGAACGGCTCAACCCAAAACATCCTTACCGAAACGCGTACCGTGGCCGCCGGGGAACGTTCTTCCCTGCCCTTTAACTCCGATGCTTCCGGTATGGTTCTCCGTTTCGAGACCGCCACCAAAGTACGCGGCGATACCCCTCCCCTTCCGCCCCGCCGGGATGATATGGCAATGCTCTCCCTTAGCTTCGGCGACGGAACCGGCGCTTCCCTCCCCCTTTTGGGGGATTCCGAGAATTTCCAGGTTCATGAATTGAACCTGGAAGACCTGGCCCGGGGAAAAACCATAGTGTCCCTTGAAATAACCAATAACAACACCCACCGGGATCTGAGCATACGGAACGTGTCTGTTTTTGATCCCCAGGCCGCTGGGGGATTCAAGCCGAGAAATCCGGTTTCCTTCGCCCAGGACGCGGTAATTTCCATGGAGGGGATTGAGATACGCCGGAGTACCAACAGTATCGACGATCTGCTTCCGGGGGTAACGATAATCGCCAAGGCCCCCTCGGACAAGCCGGTGCAGCTTACCATAGAGCCCAACCGCGAAGCCGTAAAGGAAGCGATTATCTCCCTGGTGGGAAATTACAACCGCCTCATGGCCGAATTGAACGTGGTTACCAGAAACGACGAGCGGGTAATCCAGGAGCTTAGTTACTTAAATACGGAAGAACAGGAAGAAATGCGCAAGCGCCTGGGGGCTTTTTCGGGGGATTCAACCCTCAGCCAGTTCAGGAACGGCATGCAGAGATCGGTAACCAGCCCCTACGCGACCCAGGCCGAACAGGACCTCCTGCTTCCCCAGATCGGTATCGGCACCGACGTGCGCCAGGCCGGTTCTTCCGCGGGTTACGATGTATCAAGGATGCGGGGCTACCTGGAAATCGACGAAAAAGCCCTGGACACGGCCCTGGCGGATAAACTGCCCGCCATCCAGCAGCTTTTCGGTTACGATACCGACGGGGATCTGCTGGTTGATTCCGGGGTGGCCTTTGCCCTGGATGGAATCACCAAACCCTATTCGGAAACCGGCGGCGTACTTTCCCTTAAAACCGGCACCCTGGATTCAAAGATAGATCAGGAACAGCGCCGCATCAGCACCCTGGACAGGCAGCTTGCGGCAAAGGAAGCCGCCCTTAAGCGGCAGTACGGCAACATGGAAAACGCCTTTTCCAGGATGGAAAAGATGGGGACCTCCCTGGATCAATTCAGCCAGCGCGCCAACGCGAACAACCGGTGAGTTTTATGGAAAAGATAACAATTAACGGCGATCCCGCGGATATTACCCTGGAAACGGAAAAAACCGTGGGGGAACTGCTTTCGGGAATCGACGCGTGGCTTTCCGGTTCGGGTGTTTTTATAAGCGGCCTGGAACTTGACGGAAAAAACTACGGCGCCCCTGCCATGGACGACGCGTTTAAGCTTTCCCTCGACGAGGTCGGATATGTCAACGTTAAAACCTCAGGCTGGGCGGAATTGTTCATCGAAGCCCTGGCGGCCCTTAAGGGCGAGGCGCCGTATATCGAAAAAGCTCAGGCGGAAGAAAGGCGGCTTTTTTTAAGCGAATGGGAAGAATCCCCGGCCTGCGCTTTTCTTGAAAAAAACGCCCCCGAAATACGTTCCGCCTTTGTACAGTTCCTCTCAGGTTCCCTGACGCATCAAGCCTTTGTATCCCTGATTGACGAAAGGCTGGGGGAATTATGCGATCCCGGTACGGAGATGAAGGGGATTGTCCCCCTCTGCGGGGAAATCGCCACCCGCCTTGAGAACCTGCCCCTGGATATGCAGACCGGCAAGGACGGCAGGGCGGCGGAGACCATTGTGCTCTTTTCCGCCATGGCGGAAAAGATCTTTCGCCTCTTCCTTTTGGCCAAATACTACGGCTTTGACGCCGGGGATTTTAAGGAACTTATTGAGGATTTCGGGGCCGCCGTAAAGGAACTGCTTGCCGCCTATGAAAACAAAGATACCGTCCTCATGGGAGACCTGGCGGAATATGAACTGGCCCCGAGGCTCCTGAATCTATCCAAAGTACTGTATGATTTTTCACTTTCGCAAGAAATTTTACTTTCACGTAAAGAAGGTTAACTGAATTATGGCGCTCTATCTTTTGCAGGACATACAGTATTTCAAAGAGGACAATCCCGTGGCGGCGATGATACTGCTTATCGGGCTCGGCGCCGTTATTATTGTCTTTTTTGTGGGAAACCTCATCAGGAACGGCGTTAACTCAGGACGCGTGCGCCGGGGGACGGGGAGCGCCTCCCGGAGATTCCCGGTCTTTGCCCTCCACCGCATAGGAAGGTCCTACGGCCTTAACGGGGAGCAGCTTAAAACCCTTGAGTACGTGTTAAAAACCAACGGGGTTACCGACCCCGACAGGGTGGTTAATAACCCCGCCCTGCTTGACAAGCAGTTTAAGCGTACCTACAAGCAGATTGAAAGGAGCTCCGGCAGCGACGAGGAAGCCCAGCAGAAACTGGCCCTGCTCTTTTCGGTACGCAATACCATCGAGGTGGCCCAGAATACCAGCGCCGATACGACTCAGCAGCTGAGCGCGAATATGGAAGCGGTCTTAACGGTGAACCAGGAATCCTATCCGGTTAAGGTTATCTCGACCAAGGGAGAAACGGTCCTCGTAAACTGTCCGCGTAATTCCATCGGCTCCCTCATCCGCTTCCCCAAGGGCACGAGGCTTAACCTCTCCTTCTTTTCCAAGACCAACAAGGGTTTTTCTTTTAACTGCCAGCTTATCGACACCACCGACACCACCTTCGGGCCGGCGCTGCAGCTTGCCCCGGTGGAAAAACCCAAGGCCATGACCCAGCGCCGTTTCAGGCGGCGGCAGGCGATCATTCCCTGCGCCTATAACCTGATCCGCATTGAGGAAGGCAAGGGAAAAAAACCCGGAAAAATGGTGGTCGAGCCGAGGCGTATCGAAGGGGAGGCGACGGACATTTCCATAGGGGGCTGTTCCGTTAAAGCCGGAACCCCCGCGTCCCCCGGGGCCCGCTTAAAAATCGAGTTCAACTGCCCCCAGAGCCCCGTCCCCATCGCCGTCCTGGGACAGGTCCTGCGGATCAACCGCAGCGGCCTCGCCAAAACCATCATGCATATCAAATTCCTTAAGGTTCCCCGAAAGGCCATGAACGTCATCAATTCCCTGGTGTTCGAGTACAGCGATGATTGACTCCGCCCCCCCTGAGGTTTTACACTTAAAATAATGAAAATAATTGCCATTAAAAATATAGTCAGAAAGGATGTGCCCATCTACTACCGGCGTCTTTTTTCCGGGGTTATGGTTGTTGAGCTTATCAGCAAAACCGTGGAGGGCACCCTTGAATTTACCATTGAGACAAAACCCACGGGCATCAACGAAGTCATTATCAACAGCATGGACAGCGTAGATTATCCCCTCCTTCCCCTTACCAGGGAAATAAAAAAATACATTACCGTTCTGGATGAAAACGGTGGACTCCCCGGCTGAAGGGCTCTCCTTTTCCGCCGAAGAAACCCTCTCCCTGGGGGAAGCCCTGGGGCGCTCCCTTAAACCGGGGGACGTGGTGGCCCTCAAGGGAAGCCTCGGGGCGGGAAAAACCTGCTTTGCCAAGGGCATAGCCTTGGGACTGGGCGTCCGGGAGGAAGTAACCAGCCCGAGCTATACGATCATCAGCGAGTACGAGGGGAACTGCCCCTTCCGCCACGCGGATCTGTACCGGCTTAAGGGTATCGATGAATTCGCCCTCCTGGGGGCCGATGAACTTTTTGACGGCTCCGGGGTAAGCGTCATCGAATGGCCCGAAAAAATTCCCGGCGCCCTCCCCCCGGACTCTTTCCTCGTGGAAATAAGCATAGGAGAGGACGGGCGCCGCCTGATACGGCAATCGGGCGGCCCCCCGAAATGATCATCCTTGGTTTCGACAGCTCCACGGAGGTCCTGGCGGCGGGCCTCAAGACGGAGGACGCCTTTTACCAGACGGAGGCGGAGGGCAGGAGGCATTCACAGCTTATCATGGATCTCGCCGA
>JAISRD010000268.1 GCA_031273835.1 Treponema sp.
ATCGGTTAAGGTGTGGGCGTGAGTCTGAAATAGCACGTCATTCATGCACAGCAGTCCGTCAGGGAAGTCAGTTCCTCAAACAACCCGCATTATATAATGTCCTCCGCCATTTAAAGACACGTAAGGACATGCCGGTAGTTGCAGAGTTCTATCATCTGGGATATAACGCTGTGTACTCCGTTGAAATTCAACTGACATTGTAGAGGAACATGTAGGCTCCATTTTCAGGGTTGAAGAGCAAGAAACTAGCACGAAGCATGCTGGATTTTTGCTCGGCTTACTCTTCAACCCTAAAGATGGAGGTGACATGAAACGTCGGTTGAGTTTCAACTGACTACACGCGTTAATCCCAAATCATAACCACCGCTGTGAGAACCTCAAATCCTACATACCGGTAGTCTGAGTCTGAAAGGGGAGAGATGGAGCCCGGGCCAGTCAAAAATGTGGGGCCCTCACCCCAGTCCATAAGCCATATAAATGTATGAATATATTTTATAAACGCTTTATAAATCTGATTTTCGGTTATCTAAATAATTCAAATTAATATCGATGAAAGGCCAAGAATAATAAGTCAACAATTTAATTAAACGGAATTTCCACCATCTTGCTTATTTATTATAATTTTTAAATTAAACAACAGTATATTTTGAGCCCCTGTAGGCCAGGGGCCTGGGCCAAATAACCCTGCTGCCCCTCCCCTCTGCATAGGCCTGTCAGCAGTTGCTCCTGTGCCCAAGCATGAAACATGTAGAGGACGTGGAGGTAAAGTTCCAGAGATCTTATACCTCGGATCTACATGGAGATGAGTTGTTAGTTTCATTATCGGACCGCGAGGGTCCCACATCCGGCCTGGATGTAAAGGTAAAGCTGTCCCTGTAACAGGCCGTGAAGGTCCATAGGGTTGTGAGAGGTTGAGGCTGCCACATTTTCTAGACAATCGGCTCACAGATGGCTGTGAGGGTGTCAGCCTCACGCGCCGGCCGCCCTTTACCCCCAGGAAGATTCCTGGTATTTATTTATGTTAGAGGCTGAGTCGACCCCAGGACCAGGCTGGAAGGATTAGGTCAATTGAAAAATCCCATGACCTCATCGGGAATCGAACCCGCGACCTTACGGCTTGTAGCATAGTGCCTCAACCAACTACGGTACCTTGTGCCCTGAGAAGCGGCCGTTAGGGTGAGTCCCGGGGGTGTGTAAATTATTCATCACTGTAATTCCAAGGATGTGTCC
Source organism: Treponema sp. (assembly GCA_031273835.1). Lineage (GTDB taxonomy): Bacteria > Spirochaetota > Spirochaetia > Treponematales > Breznakiellaceae > JAISRD01. The sequence continues at coordinate 1,231 of JAISRD010000268.1, forward strand.
TCTCGAGGTGCACAAAGGTCAGTACTCGGACTGAGCCCACGTACGATCGCATGACATTCTTACGACCCACTCTTAATTATGCCATACTTTGTGGAGGAAATTGAGTCTAACTAAAGAGAATCTCCCTCTCTTTTTTTGAAACAGACAAATTAATCTCCCCATCCGTTCCATCCAAGTTCATCTGCACTCCTAATTCAAACGCCAGAATGCCGGTCTGAGATTCGTCACGAAGAGTACTTACTATCTTCTGGGGATGTTACATCGTGTACTCAGGTAAAAGATCATCGACGTTTCGGGAGAACATACTGCCTCAGTCTTCGCGTTCTGACAGTAAGCCACGTAATTAGCCAGCAAGAAGCAGACGCTTCGTTGTCGCCTGTTTCTCTTTCCAAGAATGTGAGTTGCAATTGTGCTGCAGAAGCGAATCTGTTGTTCTACAGCAGTGGCACTCAACAAGTGGCACACGTGCCATGCATAGCACACCGTCACCTTAAAAATGACAGGTTAGTAATTTTCAATACTTTTTTAAATTTAAATATCTGGCGCACTTTATACCAACCTGATTTAAAAAATACATATTAATACTCATATATAATGTGTTGCGCCACAAAAAGTCTCTTAATTTTAGAAGGAGTATACAGAATGAATTTATTGCTTGTATGATATTCTGGGCTCAGCATTCTCACACTCTGGACAAACTAATGTCATCTCTAATGGACGAAGCAGCAAGACAGCAATCTTATTCAAAGCTGCTGCACAAATCACTTAAACATAAACAATAACACGAGGGAATAGGCAGTCTGGGAACTGCAATGGCAGCAGACATAACATAAACGTAAACAATAACAGAGGTGAGGGATCCCTATCAGCTCTTATGCCTGCAGAGGAGTCTTTCATTGGATGCATGACGAATCTCAATCAATATGGTACACTATATTACGATTAGTCAGACTCCCCACGAAGGAGCCTATATTCGAATTACTAAATCAAGCGATGGGCCTGTTTTGATTTAATTTTTGGAAGAATGTTTTATTAGTTTTACTGATGGAAGATAAATAATGGAAGGATGACAGGCATAAGCAGCAGACAGGGAGTCTGTGTGTTTTTTTATTTTATTTTAAGCAGCATGTTCCTTTACAGTAGAGTAATACTACATGATTTACATTGTTTTTTACACACAGATTTACAGATGTTTCCATTATAATAAAATAGGACTACATGGTTTACATCGCTTTTAACATATAGATTTCACATGTCTTGCAACGTTATTACGCACTTCTATAGGAGGTCAAATTTTATTGACTTAACAAACTGCAGGAATTGTTTGTAGTCTGTGGGTATTTAACAGGGAGGAAAAGGCGGCAGGGACGCCGCCGAAAGGAAACGGAGCCGGGTCGTAATGAGCAAACAGGAGGTTTGCGAAAGGAGACCGAATCCCCCCTGCTCCGTATAGTAATATTACCAGGCGGAAGAGGGGGGATTTGAAGCGTCGTTTTAATGCTTTTGGAGCGGTGTCCGAGCGGTTGAAGGAGACGGTTTCGAAAACCGTTGAGCTCGTAAGGGTTCCGGGGGTTCGAATCCCCCCTGCTCCGTGATTGTTATTTGGAGAGATGACCGAGCGGCCGAAGGTGCACGATTGGAAGTCGTGTGTACCCGTAAGGGTACCGAGGGTTCAAATCCCTCTCTCTCCGTTATAATCCGGCATTGGTTCATGTAAAGTACTTGCTTTTTCTGAAAAAAAGCGATATATTACAGGAACGCCAACAACGCAGGGTAGAGCAGTTGGCAGCTCGTCGGGCTCATAACCCGGAGGTCACAGGTTCGAGTCCTGTCCCTGCTAAAGGGTTAATTCCTTATGGGATAAGGAATTAACAACATCTTGCGTAGCTATTCAGCCCTGAACGGTCCTGTAAGCAATCATTTAGACCCTAAAGAGAGCTGAATAGTTACCCCCCTCTTTACCTTTGTGTCCTTCGTGTTAATTACCTGTTTTCCGTTCCTGTCCGTACCGTCTGTGGGGTCGCCGGTTAAATTGCTTCTTCCTGAGCCTCACAAAAGGCCGCTGCGCTTAACCTCAAGGTAACGGTTAATTAAGGCGGGGGATAATTCCGGGGAAGAACATTCCAGCGTTAAAAGGCCCATGTGTTCCCAGGTCTTGTACAGCCTCCTGCGGGCGCTCAGGTAGAAGAAGGCCGCGGCGCTTTCCAGGGCTTCATCCCCGCCTGCGGATCTGCGGGCTGCTATGCTTTCCGCCTCGGCTTCCCGCAGGCTTACCAGCAGCGGCAGATGCCTCCTTCCGATAGATTTAAGTATCCAGGACAGACTTTCACCATCTTCTTCCCTGAAATTGCTGATCATAATAATGAAGGTCCGCCGCTTGAGCCGGCTGAGGGCTTCTTCCAGGGCGGAGAATAACGACGAGGGCGCGGGGGCGCTTTTCAGATCGTAGAGGTTCCGCATAAGGGAACTGAGGGCGCCCATGCCCTTTCGGGGGGGGAGCCAGCGCTTTTCCGCGCCGAAACAGGCTATGGATACGGAGTCGCCGTATTTGAGGGCCGCCCAGGAAAGAACCAGGGAAGCTTCCAGGGCGCTGTCGAACTGGGTACGGAGAGGACCGCCCGGCCCCGGAAGGGCCTGGGACCGGCCTTCCTCAGGCCGGTGCAGACGGTACCCCGAATCGAGGAGGATCAGCACCTGCTGGTCCTGTTCCTCCTGGTATTCCCTGACGATGAATTTACGCCGCCTGCCTGTGGCCCGCCAGTCTATGGCCTTTACCGAATCGCCCTTTTGGTATTCCCTGAGGCTCATAAAATCCAGGCCCTGGCCCCGCTTCCGTATTTTTTTAAGCCCCGTCCGTTCCGGAATGCCCCGGAGTTCCCCGGCACGGCCCGCAAGTTTCTTAAAATCAGGAAAGGTTCTGCCCCGGCTGAGACAGTCCTGTTTTACCCTTAAGCGCCAGAAACCCAGGGGGGAACCGAGGAGCAGATCGGTATGGGTGAATTCCCACTGTCCCCGTTCAACGGGAACAACGGAATATTCAAAAACCAGGCTTCCGTATTTTTTTAAAAGGGAGCGTTTTAGTTTTGCGGGAAAAACTATCCCTTCCGGGCCCCTCTGATTCGGGAGGCCGCTTTCGGGAATACAGGTATCAGGATAGATGTCGAAGACGGCGATTGACCGGGCCAGGAAGGAGGTTTTCCGCTTTGTCCTTTCAATGACCAGCTGTACCGCCGTCCTTGTTCCCAGGGCAAGGGCGACGGCGACGCGCCTTTGAACGCTGAGCCTGTCGGTCAATAACAACAGAACCAGGGCGTCGGCGACAATAAACGGAAGAAGGACAAGGCCGTAATAGATAAAGACGAGAAGCGCCGGGGCGGAGAAAAATCCCCAGACGCCGAGTACGAGCCAGATAAGGGCGGCAATGAACAGTACGGCGCCGCTTCTCATGTCCGGGGGGCCTCGACGCTGGAAAGGATATTTTCCACAATGCTCAGCTCCGTAAGGCCCTCCAGTTCCCCCTCGGCGGAAAGGGTGAGTCTGTGGGCCAGTACGGGAAGCGCCAGGGCTTTAATGTCGTCGGGGATAATAAATTCCCGGCCCTCCAGTAAAGCCCTGGCTTTGGCGCAGCGTATCAGGGAGAGGCTTCCACGGGGGCCCGCTCCGCACTCCAATACGGGGACGGAACGGGTGGCCGCCGTAAGCCGTACCGCGTAATCAATCACCGCCGGATCACTGCGGATTCCGGCGGCAAGATCCTGGAGTTCCGCGAAATCCCCGGGGCTTATGACGGGCCGCAGGCCGGAAACGGAAAGTTCCGCCCCTGTTACGCCGGAAAGCACCCGTTCCACCATGAGCTTTTCTTCTTCCGCCGGGGGATAATCTATCAGGGACTTCATCAAAAAGCGGTCCTTCTGGGCGTCCGGCAGCGGATAGGTCCCCTCGTGTTCAAAGGGATTTTCCGTGGCCAGCACCATAAAGGGCCGGGGCAGGGGCCGGCTTATGCCGTCAAAGCTCACCTGGAATTCCTGCATGGCCTCAAAGAGGCTTGCCTGGGTTTTTGCCGGCGCCCGGTTAATCTCATCGGCAATGAAGAGGTGGGTAAAAACCGGCCCCTCCTTGGTAATAAAATTGCCCGAAGCGGTATCGAGGATCACGCTGCCGGTAATGTCGCTGGGCATAAGGTCCGGGGTGAACTGGACGCGCCGCGAATCCCCCCCTATCGCCCGGGCGGCGGCCCGGACCAGCAGCGTTTTTCCCAATCCGGGAACCCCCTCCACCAGTATATGCCCCCCGGCAAGCAGGGTAATCAGCAGCTGGTTAACCAGCGCTTCCTGGCCGATAAAGGCCCTGGCGATTTCCGTTTTAATCGTTTCCAGCGCCGAGGCGGCGGATTCAATAGTGTAACCCTTCATGTTAACCTCTTTTCCCTTCCAATATGTCCATGGCTTCCCGCTGGTACCGCATGAATGCCTCCAGGCAGCTTTTGGCGTGTTTTTTAGTTTCCACCCAGTCAGGGGCTTTGGGGATTACCCGCTCCGGGCGGCCCGTTTCGGGGCCCCCGGTTCCCCGGCGCTGTTCCAGTTCCCGCCTGTAGGCCTCGACGTATTTGTCCAGGGCCCCGTATTTTTTGAGGAACAGTCCCTCCGCGAGAAAACGTTCCCGCAGGGGCTTACCGGGCCACGCGGAAAGGGGCCGGGGCCTTCCGAAGGGGGGAACCGCCATCCAGAAACCCAGGACGATAAGCGTGATAAGCGCCGCCCCCAGGGGCCGCAGGTCCCCCCGGTCAATCAGGGCGCCGAAGAGGCGGTTTTTGTCAAGAAAACCTCGGATAAAAAGCACGCCGGCGGCGGAAGATTCAGGTTCGGCCAGCAGGGCCGCGGCCAATTCCGCGTTTGCCCTGTTGTTGAGGTTGTAGGAATTGAAGAAATAACTCCGCCCGCTCAGGGTCAGGGTCCCCTTCCCCATATAAAGCCTCAGCAGCCTGATTTCCTCTCTCCCGCCCCGGGAGGAAGACACCGTCTCGGTCATGACGCTTATTTTATCGACCTCCGGGGCTTTTTTGTTTATCCTGAATGAAACGCCCCCTTCAAAAGCGGGGCTCCTTTCTTCCTCTCCTTCTTCCGGGGTTTCCGCTCCCCCCTCCGGGGCTTCCGCGGCAGCTTCCCCCTCCCCGGCGGCCTCCTCTCCGGGGGCCTCCCCGCCGGCGGTATTTTCCGCTTCCCCTTCCTCCTGTTCCTCTTCCCACCTTTCCAACTGGGCCATCCTGTCAAGGACCTCAATCCCCAGGCCGTCAAGGTACTCCTCAAGACGCCAATCCACGGTGGCATCGTTCAGGGCGGCGATAAGATTGCCGCCCCCCCGTATCCAGTCGGTGAGGATAACAGCCGTTTCACCCTCTCCGATCCAGGAAAAGCAGCTGTCCTCCACATAGACCGTTTTTTCAGGCCCCGCCGCAAGGGTGTTGAGGTTTCCCCTTTCGAGGACCCGCACGGGATGCCCGGTTTCGGCAAGCCAGCGGTCCAGGGCCAGAAAGGGATTGGCTTCGGCTTCCCCGGAGGGCCCCGTAAAACGGGTATAGGGAACGATCTCGAAGAACGTATAGAACACAGCGCCGAATATCAGGACCGCCGCGGCTATGATCAGAACCACGATCCAGGGCTTCACGGCAGGCTCCGGACAAGCAGGGAACGGCAGGCGGCCAGGGAGGCTTCAAAGCTTCCCGGTTCGGGTTCCACGCCGCCGTAGGCAAAGCGTACCCAGCGGTCCACGAATTGGGAAAAGGGGGCGCTTAGGTCCTCCCCTTCGCCGCCCTTTCCCGCCCCCCTTAGGAGGGCCAGGGTCTCGTACTCGGTGGCGTCGGGGGGAAGAACCGGGGGAAGGCGCCTGCGGGCCATGAAGGCGGCGCAGAAGGCCCTGAAACAGAGGGCCCAGGCGCCCCGTATCTCCCCCCGGCGGTAAAGGGCCGCCGCTTCCTCAAGGAGCCCCTCGGGATCCGGGGGCGGCCCGGCACCGGGGACGCCGAAACTCCGCCCCTCCGTCCGGGGCTTAAGGCGGCCCCGCCGTTTGTACAAAAAGTAAAGGGAAACGCCGAGCCCCCCGGCGGCGGCCGCCCCCAGGGCTATGCGCAGCGCCCTGCCGGTAATTTCCCTGAACCGGGAAAAATCCCAGTCCCGGAGTTTGGGCCGCCCCTTCTCTTTCTTTTCTTTCTTTTCCCGTTCCTTAAGCCGTACCCTGAAACCCTCCTTTTCCCTGTCCCCGAAGTCGGGGGACCGGAGGATTTCATCAAGGACCCTTTCCTCCTCCGCGCCGAGGGGCCGGAGGCTCAGGGGCTCCGCCGGGACCTGTTCTTTCCGTTCCGTCCCCCCGGCGGAATTAACCACAAAGAATACGAAAACCACGAAAAGAAAAGTTTTGGACCTTTTTTTAATGTCCTTCGCGGTTCTCTCCATCTTCTCCAGGCTACAGCCCGAACCATCCAGGCCGCGGCTTCCGGCCCGGCAGTGAGAATGAAGAAGAACGAATATTTCACCACTAAATACACGAAAGACACTAAAAAGAGACAAAAATAGAGATTGCGAACCGGCTTTTCGTGCTTTTTCGTGTTTTTCGTGGTTAAAAATCTTCATTCCGTGGTTAAATTCCCTCATTTCCCCCCCCGCTTAACTTATCCGAAAGGTTTTTGAACAGGATCTCAAGGTCCCAGCCTTCGGTTTCCACCCTGCTGTTGATGTACAGGGCGAATCCCATGCACACATAGAGGGTTTCAACCAGGACGACGGTGAACCAGCCGAGGGCCAGACAGAGGGGGTTTCCCGATTCGGTAAAGGCGTTGAAATCCCGGTAGTATCCGGGGCGGGCCATTTCAAACATTGAATAGACGAAGAGATTTTCCCCCAGAACCAGCGCCGCCTTGAGGACCATGCAGACCGCGGTGATCAAAAAGCCGAAGCCCAGGCCGCTGCCCTGGAGGAGCCGCTTCCGCCGCCTGAGGGCGCCGCCTTTAAGTTTTTCCAGGATCATGACGGGCATGCGGGCGGATCGGTAGGGGGAAAAACGCCGCCACAACAGATCCCCCAGGAGGCCCGTTTTAAGGCAGCCCCCAAGCCCCCTGAAAAGCCGCCCGTACCCTGAACGGGGCTCGAAAAAGCGCAGCGAAACCACCCGGAGGGCGAAACGGTCCGCCAGGGGGAGCAGCCACCAGCCTGCCGCGCGGGCCGCCTCGGAGAAACCTTCGGGCAAAAGGCGGGCCGTAACGGAAAGGAGCGCCAGGGGGAGGCCGACAAAGAGGAGCAGGGGCCCCCAGTTGGTCCGCCAGAGCAGTACCCCCAGGTCGGCCGCTTCCCAGCCGCTGCGCCTCCGCAGGGTAACGGCCCCCCGTGCCTCCCGGGGCCGGGGCGGGGAACCCGGGGCCGCCTCCGGCGGGACCTGGGCGTATCCGCTCCGGTTCATGTCCCCCCTTCCTTAGGCCCCGCGGGGCTTGATTTACCCCGGCCGGCAAAGAGGAAGTAGGCAAGCAGAGCTAAGGTGATAAGGCCCCCCGCGGCATAGTGGACAGGCGGGGGAATTTCGTGCCGGGAGGACCAGAAGGCTTCCACCGCCGCCGCCAGAACCAGCATAAGCGCGCTTCCCCCTATGATGGGCAGGGCGGTTTTTCCCGCTTCCCTTACGGAGGCCCCCCGTGAAAGCCCCCGGGTAATAAAGAGCCGCCAGCCCAGCAGCAGCCCCGCCTGGGCGGAAAAGATAATCGCCGTCAATTCAAGGCTTGAGTGGCCCGAGACGAAGGAATAGAAGGTTTCCGTAAAACCCCTGTTGATGATATGGCCCTCCGCGGCCCCTAAAAAGACCGCGTTAAAGGCCAGCATAAAAAGGCTTCCCGCCCCGGCGAGTATACCGCTGCCGAAGATGCGGAACGCGATGGAGATGTTGTTGTAGATGTAGAAACCGAACATATCCGCGTCGTTACTGACTTCCCTGGGCTTCAGGTACTGTTCGTCTGCGGGGTCGTACATCCTTTCCAGGCTTTTAACCGTCCTGTAGGGCATGATCTCGTGTATAAAGCCGGGAAAGCGGATCACCAGGAGGGCGCTGAAAACGGCGAGGCCGTAAAAAATAAGAAAACAGACCCCTAAGCTCCGCCATTGGGAACGCACGGCCCCCGGAAAGGTTTTGAACATAAAATCCGAAAGCAGGGAGAGGCGGAAGGGTTTTCCGCGGTACAGAAGCTGGTTCCCCTCGAGGATCAGCCGGTTGAGCCGCTCGATCAGGGAGGGATCGAAACCGTTGGAACGGGCCGTGTTAAGATCCCCCGTAAGCTTACGGAGCATCCGGGGGAAGTTCTCCGCCCCGGCCTTAAGTTCCTTTGTTCCGCCCCCTATGATCTGTTCCAGCTCTTTCCAGTCCCGCTGACGGCGTTCAATGAAGCTGCGCTGGGTCACTTTTCCCCTCCGGGACCGCTTCCGGCGGCGGAAGCGGCAAAGGTCCTGGCTATGCCCAAAAGGAAAGCGGCGTCCCCGCCTCCGGCGGACTTCCCGCCTGCGGGAAGCTGCTTCCCACAGGCGGGAAGCTTCAGGGATTGGACCAGGGGCCGGGCGATTTCATCGGCCCTGGCGGGGCCCAGCAGGGGATAACGCTGGGCAAAGGCCAGAACGCCCTGTTTTTCCTCGTAGTTTAAGGCCCGTCCGGGAAGCGCCGGGGGAAAGGCATCAAGCCAATACAGGGGGTCCCGCCGGGCCGGGGCCTGGGACTGCCAGGTATAGATCACCAGGGTATCCGCCGCCCAATCCCCCAGACGGCGGAAACCCCTGCTCATGGTAAGGGAAAGAAAGGCCGTCAGGTAGAGGCCCAGAAAACCGTCGGCAAAGCGGAGCAGATTGCGTATCAGGGAAGAGCCGGGGCCGACCGGGGAGCCGTCGCTCCGCACCACCCGCAGTCCCAAAAAGCGTTTCCCCAGGCTTTGGCCCCGGAAAAAGACCTCCCAAAAAACATGATAAAACCAGTCGAGGGCAAAGTACATCAGAAGTACCAGCCAGATCCCCAGGGCCGCCCTCAGCAGCGTCAGGTAGAGGATATTAACGGCCAGGAGAAAGAGGCCCTGGAAGAAGAGGTCGATGCCATAGGCGCATGAGCGGATAAGAAGCCCCGCCGGGTACAGGGCATATTCAATACCCTCCGGGGTTTGGACACGGAGCAGAGTATCCCGTTCTGCGAAAGCTCCGTTCATCAAAGATTAACTGCCGCCACGCCGATTATCGCGGCGATCAGCACTAAGGCGATGAGAGCCATGTAGATGATGGTGAGGATACCGGCAAAGAGCCAAAAGAATTTGTTGAATTTGAAGGAGGATTCCAGATCAGCGGCGTTATCGGAATGGATGTAATTATGCATCTTTTTCCCGGCCATGAAAATAAAGAAACTGGGGAAAAATCCCAGGGGCAGGCTCCCCGCCTGCAGCAGAAACAAGGTTACGGTAAAAGCCGAATCAAAAGAAGCGGGCAGATACTCGGGAAAAAAACTCGAGAAACCTACCGCCATGGCGGCGGAAAAAACCGTCATCAATCCGCAGAACACAAAACCCATGATCCCGATGAAACGGAGCCAGGGGGCGGTTTTTTTAAGGTGGAGCCTCATGGTTTCGGTCAAAGCCCCCTCTCCGGCCGGGGACTTTACCGGGCTGACTTCAGCCCGGGGGCTTTCATAGGGATTTACGGCCGGCTCTTTATCCGTCTTTCCGGCCGCTTCCCTGTCGAGGCTTTCGTAAAAATCTTCGGTATCCGGCATGGCGCTCCTCCGTGTCGGATCCAGTATTGTCAATTTTCAGGCTTAACACAAGACCCCGGCGTATCGGCGGTCTAAATCCGCCCCTTGGCTTCTTCTTCCTGTATTTTCAGCAGGTTGGTAATTGAGCTGAGAATGTACTCCTGGTACTGGGCTTTGAGGGTATCAAATAAAACGATCAGCTTGGTGTATTTTGTGTCCTTGTTCTCCTCAAAGACCGGACCCTCTCCGGTCCGCAGCCAGACATTACTGACATTGAAGGAATCGCAGACGAGTTTGATGGTACGGTTATTTACAATTCGTTTTTCGGTTTCAATGCACGCAAGCTGTCCCGAGGAAATAGTGATAACGGCGGAGAATTCATTCTGGGTAAGTTTCAATTCCTTTCTGAGTTTTTTAATCCGCTGGTTTATTGTCTCTCTCATACCTTAAGTATAATTAAAGTAAAGCTGACTATGCAAGTAATAATTAAAAAATAAAATGAATGTTTCAAAGAACGCGGGCCTACCAAAAATGAAAAAAACAGGCTATGCTGTTCTTCCGGGGCAGGTATGGATACAAACAACAATGATATGTGAAGCGCTTTCAAAACGCCGGATTTTGAAACCGGCCTTCCTGTTTTTTATTTTTCTCCTGACCGCCCTTCCACAGGGCACGCTCTTTTCACAGACCTTTAATTCGCCGGGGGAAATTCAGGAACTCGCCTTGACCCTGGTAAACCGCATGGGCGATGAGGAAGCGCTGGCCCAGACCTTTATGCTGGGCTGGACGGGGACCGAAGCTTCGCCCCTGATTCTGGACTGGATACGGCTGCGCCGCATCGGGGGGGTCAAGGTCTTCGGGTGGAATGCCCGGAACCTTGAAACCCTGGCCCGGACCATAGGAACGCTGCAGCGGGAAGCCCTGGCCGGCCCTCTCAAGATTCCCCTCATGGTGGCCACCGATCAGGAGGGGGGCATGGTCCGGCATGTAAAGGACAAAACCAGCAGCGCGCCGGGCAACATGGCCCTGGGGGCCTCCGCCTTTCCTGAGGACGCTTACCGGACGGGCTTCTACATAGGCCGGGAACTTGCCCTGCTGGGAATCAACATGAACTTTGCCCCCATGGTGGACCTTGCCACCGATAAGGATTCCGTTCTTATCGGAACCAGGGCCTTCGGCGGGGACCCTGCCGCGGCGGCCATATTGGGCGCCGCCTTTATGAAGGGACAGAAAGCGGCGGGCATCATTTCCACCGCCAAGCACTTTCCCGGCCACGGCGCCACAAGCCTTGACTCCCACGGAATACTTCCCCGCATTGACGCGGATGAAGAGCTGCTCTGGAACAGGGAGCTTGTTCCCTACCGGCTTATGGTCAAGGAAAAACTCCCCGCCGTTATGAGCGGCCATCTGGCCTTCCCGAAAACCCCCGGAGGGGAGGAACCGGCTTCCCTTTCATCCTGGTTTCTGGAGGACCTGCTCCGGGGCAGGCTGGGATTCAAGGGCATGGTGATCACCGACGACCTCCGCATGTACGGCGCCATCCAAACCACGGGCAGCCTGTGGCTCACGGCAAAAAAGGCCCTGCTCGCCGGAAACGACATGATACTCATCTCCGCAACCCCGGCGTTGAACGATTCCGTATGGACGGCCCTGCTCAGGGCGATGAAGGAAGAACCGGCCTTCCGCGGCAGGGTGCGGGAAGCCGCCAGGGGGGTACTCGCCGTAAAACTTGAATACCTCCGGGGCGGCGTCCCCCTGATCCCCGATCCGGCCAAGGCCGCCCTGATCCCCGATCCCGAGGCAAGGGCCTTCTTTTTGGATCTTTCCGCCCGGAGCGTCACCCTTTTAAAAAAGGGCCCCCTCCCCCTAAAGCCCGGAACTGCGGGCAGGGTGCTCCTTGCGGGGCAGTACGGGGCTTTTTTCGGCGCCGGAAGAAGGGCCTTTCCCGGAGCGGCGGCGTATTTCTATGAAGAAAGGGGAAATTCCGCGGAACTGTACAGGCTTGCCGCCGCCGCCGATACGGTTATTTTCTGCGTCGGCGGCGGGGAAGACAGGCGGCTCCTTGAAAGCTTAAGGCCCTTAAACAAACGGGTGATAGTTCTTTCCGTATCCGTCCCGGCGGAAGGGGACGCCTTTGACTGGGCCGACGCGGCGGCGGCGTTGTACAGCTATTCGGAGGAATCCTTCAACGCGGGTTTTTCCGCCATACTGGGCCGCTTTGAGCCTGAGGGGAAGATCCCGTGAGGTGGAAACGGCTCGGGCGGCGTTCCCTTGAAGACGCCGCGGCCTTTCTAAAAGCGCGGGAGCGCTTTTGCGTGGGGGCAAGTTTCCGTTTTCTAAAAAGAACCGCGAAGGACAGGATTTGGTATCTCCCATCCCTCCCCCCGGGGGAAAAAGAGACCCCCGCCATGGAGGGACTTTTGCTCTACACCGGCAGGGTACTCTTTCCCGTATTCGGCCCGTCGGGGGGCCCCGAAGCTTTCCGGAACTTTCCCCTTCCCTTTAACGGCTCGGATCTTCACGCCATGCAGGGGCTTGCCTCGGACCTCGCCCCGCTGGAGGGCTTCTTTGAACGGAGGAATATCAGGGTTTCCGAAGGGGCCGATTATGATCTTATGTCCCTGGAACTCAGGGCGGCGGCGGAGCTTCGGCGGGCGGGAAATCCCCCCCCAAGGGGGCTCCTGTTTCGCAGGCCGGTCTATGAGGATGTGGAAGGGCTCTTTCCCCTCCAGCGGGGCTATGAACAGGAGGAAGTGCTTCCGGCCGGCGCGGAATTCAACGCCGCCGCCTGCCGTGTTAAGCTGGAACGGCTGGTTGGACAGGGCCGCATACTCATCGCGGAGCGGAACGGGATCATGGCGGGAAAGATCAACATAAACGCCGAGTCCTTCACCCGGCTCCAGATCGGGGGCATTTATGTAGCGCCGGAATTCCGCGGACAGGGCATAGCCCAGGATATGCTGGCCGCCTTTATAGGGGAACTGCTGCCCCTGGGGAAACATTTCACCCTCTTTGTCAGGAAAAAAAACCCCGCCGCCCGCAGGGTTTATGACAAGGCCGGTTTTACCAAAACCGCCGATTACAAGATCGATTACTTTTTATAGCCGGGGCCCCTAAATCACCGTACCGGGGGGGAGGACGGCATTTTTCGGTATCACGATAATGCCGTCCACAATGTAGTATTGACCGTTGTTGTGGTTGCCGTCGGCCCGGGCGATGTTGTCTATCCCGATGCGGCAGCCCTCGCCTATACAGGCGTTCTTGTCGATGATCGCCCCCTTTACGATGGTACCCTTTCCTATGCCCACATTGGGAATGCGCTGTTCCGCATTTTCCCGCTTCTGTTCCTCCGACTCATAATCATCCGCCCCCATACAGACCACCCCGTTGAGGCTCGCCCCGGACTCAATGATAGTCCTGACCCCGACGATTGAATTGGAAATGGACGCGTTGGTAATGATGCATCCCTCGGCCGCTATGGACTGGTTCATATTGCTGAAATTCATCTTTGAGGGGGGAAGGTTCCGCATGTGGGTATAGATGGGGTTGTTTTCGTCGTAGAAGTCAAAACGGGGACGCAGGGTGGTAAGCTCAAGGTTGGCCTCGTAAAAATTCCTGATCGTTCCGATGTCTTCCCAGTAACCGTCAAAGATATAGGCGTTGACCTTGAGGTCGTTGATGGCCTGCGGGATTATCTCTTTTCCGAAATCGGTCAGATCGTTGGTAAGGCAGCTTTCCATGTTTTGGGCGTTAAACACATAGATACCCA
>JAISRD010000031.1 GCA_031273835.1 Treponema sp.
ACACCCTGGACGAGGCGGTGGAAATCGCCAACGCTTCCATTTTCGGGCTCTGCGGCTGTATCTTTACCGCGGACATGAAAACCGCCTGGCAGACCGCGGCCCGGCTTGAGTGCGGCGGGGTCATCATCAACGGGGCGAGTTTCTTCCGCAGCTTTGAGATGCCCTTCGGCGGGTACAAGTACTCCGGCATCGGCACCGAGGGGGTCCTGTCCACCTTTGACGAGGTAACCAGAACCAAGACCATCGTACTTAAAAACATCATCTAGCCGGAAACAACGCCTGTTGCGTTGGAAAGAACGCTGAACCCGTCCGTGTAACGTGCGGACGGGTTTTTGCAAGGTCCTTAAGCAGAAACATCAACTCGGATAAAGAGCGGATACGGGGAAAGGGCCTATTTCTTCGCCGCCGCGGCCATTCTGGCGGCCCTGGCGTCGGCGGCATTCAGGAGGGCGCTGAGTTTAGTTTTATCGATAAGATCAATAAGCCGGGCCTCGGTATAGCGCTTGGCCTCCTCGGAGAAGGCCCCCGGGGTAATGCAAATGCCCTTGCCGGCTTTTACTTCCTTAAGGTGGGAATGAAAATCCCTGACGATGAGTTCCCCCACGGCGCCCTGGCCGCGGATAAAGCGGAACATCACCAGGTCCGACCATTTGGAGGTATCCACCTCGGCGAGGAGATCCGCCCATTCGTTTTTTTGAACGGCGATATTGGTGATCTTTATTTTTGCCCGCTGATAATAGCCGAGGACTATCTTCCTGCACAGGGCGATAAAATCCGCCTGGGGGGCCATAAGGTAGATCTGCAGGTTTTTGTTTGCGTTGAGTTCCTGGTAGCGTCCGATAAGGGCCCCCACATCCTTGTAGGAGGGGTTCATCGCCTGTATGTCCCGGAGCAGTCCCAGGGCCTTGCCGATTTCCTGCTGTTTGAGGTAGACCGTTGCGAGCCTGTACCGGAGCTCAATGAGGATTTCCGGCTTTATCATTTCGTGTCTCAGGCCGATTTCAAAGTCCTCAACGGCCTTCTCAGGCTGATGCTGGTTCATGTTGATCGTGCCGGAAAAAAGACACGCGTTGGGCCCCATAACGGGATCGGTCCTGAGGCGGGCAAAAATTTTCAAGGCCTGCTCGGTCTGGTTGGCCTCGAAGTAACATTCCGCCAGGGTGTAAAACGACTCCTTATCCTCCGGGGCCAGATCGATGGCCTTGCGGATAAAATTCAGGGCGTCCTTGTACCTTTTCAGCTTAAAAAGGGAATGTCCCAACCCCCGCAGGGTGGGGGCGTGTTCGGGATCCTTGAGCCTGGCCTGCTGAAAAAACTGGACCGCCTTGTCGTAATTTTTCCGCTGGAATTCCAGGCTTCCCAGGTTGTAATTTGTCTCAAAATCGTCGGGCTTTATGGCCTTGGCGGTAACAAAGGACTTGTAGGCTTCATTGGGGTTGTCCATCTTCATCGCCGCCAACCCGCAGCGCTGATTGATAAGAAATTCATCCATGGTGGGATAGGTACTTGTCAATTCGGTAAGGGTTTCGTAGGTAGTAAAGGCCAGGTCCCAGGTTTCTTCCTGAAAGTAGATATCCCCGGCCGCCAAAAGGGCCTCCGGGTCCCGGGGGTTCTGGGCAAGTTTTTTGTTTGCCTCCCTCATGACGGTATCCCGGCCCCTTACCCGTTTGGCCCCGCCGCCTTTCGCACGGCCCATAAAAGACATAACAATTACCGCGCCTACGCCTAAGAGTATAGCTGCCGCCAGTATGGGAATCATGGTCTTATTATCGGTGAAAACGGGGCCTTTCTTCAATATTGACAAATTCAAGGTACACCGACTACAGTTAAGAGAGATACCAGCGTCAACCGATAATAAAATGTTATCTTGAGGAGCAGGTCAAAATGGCAGCTACCATAGGCATTAAAGTGGCTAATGGGGACTTTTATTCCATTCTGGAAGAAAATACGGCGGTTAAAAAGCGCCTTGTACTCACCACGGTCCACAACAACCAAAAAAGCGTCCAAATCGACCTGTATAAGAGCGCCCTGAAATCCATGGCTGATGCCTTATACATAGGCAGTCTGGTGGCCGATAATTTATCCGGGCCCAGGGGGGAGCCTTCCATAGAACTTATCGTTACTTCCACCGCGGAAGGAAAAATTTCCGCCGAATTGGCGGATTTAGCGCATCCCGGTAAGGAAAAGCAGCACTTGAGCCTCCATCTAAAATCCTTTGACGAGGACAAAAACGACTATGCCGATTTTGAGATGGACGGGGATACCGGGGGCCCTCTCCGGGAGGGGAAAAATGTCTTTGCCGAACCGGAGCGGAAATCCCGGCTTGTGCTGATCCTTGCGGGGGTCGCCCTTATCCTCGTTCTGGGGGCGGCGCTCTGGTTCTGCCTGCTGCGGGGGGCCTTGAGGAAGGGGGCGGAAGGACCCCGGGAAACCACGGCGGAGGCCCCCGTATCGGAACGGGACGGGACAGCCCCGGTTTATTGGAAGGCCTTTTATCGCAGTTCCTAGTTCTCTTCGCCCCTTGTCCGCCTTCGTTCTCCTTTTTACCCTTTTTAGTACCGTTTCCTGTAACGCCGCCGGGGGGGTGCTGGATATTTCCCGCGCGAGGGCGGCGGAACTGCTTAAACAGGGGGATATTTCCTTTATCCTGGCCGCGGAACCCGCGAAGCTCAAGGAGCTTTCCCGGCTCGGTCCCTCGGCGCCCTTTTACGCCGGAATTTTAGTAGAGGCCGCAGGGGGGGGAGGCGGCAGGGACGGGTTTCTCTTTGAAGCCGCCCTGGACAGCCCCTCGGCCAGGGTACGCAAAGAAGCGGCCCATAAGCTTATTGTCCAAATCACGGAACGGAAAGACAAAGCCCAGGCGGAACGTATCCTGGGGCGGCTAAAGAAGATAAAAGCCCCCGACGGGTCCCTTGGCACCCTGAAAGCGGCGGCCCTGTACGTCCTTGGCCGGGGCGGTGAAATTCCGCGGCTGCCGGGGGCCGGCGGCCCTTCCTTCCCTTCCTGGGACAGGGCCCTCCTGCTGCTGGCGGAACCGGGACGGGATTTTTCCGCCGGGGGAAGGCCCGTAACGGGGGACGCCCTGGAGTCCCTGCGGGAATTTTTCTTTTACCCCCCGGAAAAGGGCCCCCTGGGCCGGGATCATCAAGCGGTACTGCGCTGGGCCGGGGAAGAACTGGGGCTGGGGAATTTCACCCTAAACGGGGCTGTCGAGGCCCGCCGTATCGGCCTCTCCGCCGGAGGCGGGCCGCCCGCCTTAAACAGGCTGCCCCCGGCGGATGAAGCCGCCCTGGCGGGGCATCTGGCCCTTTCCGCCGGGGCCTATTCGGAGGCCCTGGCCCTTTTTGAAACGGCGGTAAAGGCGGACCGGCCGCTTTTTTTCCGGTACACCGGCCTCCTCGGCGACCTGGGCAGGGCCTATCAGTCCGTACCTTCCCGGCGGGAAACGGGGCTTAAGGTCTTCGCCGAATGGGAAGAGGCCGCCCGGCAAAATCCCCGGAGTTTGGGGCCGGATCTGAGCGGGGAAGAGGTCAAAAAAATCCGCTACACCCTTCTGTTCTTTTCCGGACGTATCTGCCGTTCCCAGGGAAAAAACTCAAAGGCCGCGGATTTTTTTGCCCGGGCCCTGGCCTTCGCCCCGGATAAGGAGCAGGAAGACTCCTGTATCTGGTACCTTATCAGCTGTACCCTGAACGATAAGCCTGAAAACACGGCGGCGCTGATCAAAACCTACGCCCCCCGCTGGAACGACGCCAATACCTTCTCCGACCTGCTGGACAGGCTTTCCTGTTACCTGGCGGAGAATAACAAATGGGCCGACATACGGGAAGTTCTTTCCCGTATACGGAACGGAAACGACGGGGCCACCATTGCCAAATACGCCTACCTTACGGGGAGGGCGGTCTCCGAGGGGTACCTTCCGGCGGGGGGAACCGGGGCCGGGGACTACTTCAATATCGCCTATGAAGAAGGGGCCGCTTCGTTCTACTACCGCGCCCTGAGCGCCTACCGCCTGGGAAAAACGGTAACCCCCCTGAACGGGACCCGGAACGGGAAGGCTTCAAACGGGGATTTGAGGATGGCGGAGATGGAATTCTACGGGGATTTTTTTGAATACGGCGCGGGCGGATATGCCTATGCTTATCTGCGGGAAGAATTTGAGGAATTTTCCGTCCCGGAACTGCGGGCCCTGGCAAGGGTCTTTGCCGGAACCGGACGTTACCTGGAATCGATCAGAATTACCGGCGTCATGATGCGGAAGGAAGCCTATACAATAGAACGAGCCGATCTGGAACTCTACTATCCCAGGGCCTTTACCGAACTTATCGAAACCAACGCCCGGAACAACGAAGTAAGGGTACCCGTATTTTTCGGGCTGGTCCGTACGGAAAGCGGCTTTACCCCCGATATTGCCTCCCACGCGGGGGCCGTCGGTCTTGCCCAGCTTATGCCCGCCACGGCAAAGGAAGTGGCGGCGTCCATAAAAAGGCGGGGGGGCCCCGATTTTGCCGCCGACGGGACCATCGACCTCGCCAATCCGGAGATCAACGTATACCTGGGGGCGGCCTACCTCAAAGAGCTTTCAGACAGTATGGGAAGTTCCATGCTGGCCCTGCTGGCCTATAACGGCGGCCCCGGCCGCATCAGGCGCCTCCGACGGCAGGCCCCCTCCCTGCCTGAGGATATGTTTCTTGAAACCATTGATATTACCGAAACGAGAAATTACGGCAAGCGGGTCCTGGCGGCGGCGGCGGCCTACGGTTATCTCTATTATGGTATGTCCATGGAGCAGATTGTTGCCGATATTTTTAAGTAGGGCCGAACCTTTGTCTTAAGGCAGGTTCGGGGCTTAAAAATTTGTACCTGAGGGGAATTGTCTTGCTGCTAAACTCATTTTTCAACAAATTTAACCGGGTTAGACCAGCCGGTGGAATTTTCAGGCTCATTTCCCTTTTGGGGGCCCTCACCCTGGCCCTGACGGGGGTACTGCTGACCCTTTCCATCGGGGCTTCCCTTTTTGACTGGGACTTTATCAGCCGCGGTCCGGGGAATTTCTTCTCCCGGTCCTACGGTTTTTTGTCCTATATGGTGCCGGCCTATCTTTTTTGGGCGGCCTGGATACTGGCAAGCCGGGTTTTTAAGCCGGGGAGGATCTTTACCCTTTCCGCCGTCCTCTTCCCCTTCCTCACCCTGGCCGCGGGTTTTACCCTGGTCCGGGATTTTGAATTCCTCCAGCGGGACCTCCTTACCCTGCGGGTATTGGGAAG
>JAISRD010000067.1 GCA_031273835.1 Treponema sp.
AAAACATGATACCGGAAGGGAAAGGGGCTATCAAGAAGCGGCTATTTTTCTTCCCTGAGTATGGCTTCCCCGAAACCCGCCGTTCCGAGCTGGGCCGCCACGGCCTTAAGGTCTTCGGACTTTACCCTGGGCAGTACCACCCGGTAATAATCGTCGTACCGTTCGTAGGCGGGGTTTAGCCCCGCTTCACGGAGTCTGCCGAAGGCGTCCACCGCGTTCCGGGGGGTTTTATAGGATCCCACCTGTATACGGTACAATTTGCCGGTCTCGGTTTCGGGGACGGCGGGCTTAAAACGCGCGGGCAGGCTGAAACGGGGGGCGGGCCGGGTTTCGGCGGGGCCCGTATCCGCGGGATGAAGGGCCGGGGTATCCCCGGGGAGTACCTGAACCGCCTCCGGGTACCGCGGTGTTACCACGGGCTGGGGAATGGGAGAAGCCGCCGGAGGGGCCGCTACCTGGGGGGCCGTCAAGAGGGGCGCCGCCGGCTGGGCCGCGGCGGGCTGAAGGGGCTTAAGAGGGGGGATTTCGGCGGCGGACAGCCCGGCGGAGGATCGTTCCCCCGCCGGAACCCTGGAAAGCCTGACTATGTCAAGGCTTTCGATGCTTACCGGCGCGGTTCCGGTATTGAGCATGTCGAGCTGCGCCGCCGCCGCCTGGGAAATATCGATAACCCGGGCGGCCACAAAGGGGCCCCTGTCATTAACCCGCACGACGACGGCCTTATTGTTGTTTCTGTTGGTGATCTTGAGCCTGGTCCCGAAGGGAAGTATGGGATGGGCGGCGGTCAACCGGGAGGAGTCGAAGATCTCCCCCGAAGCGGTGGGCCGGCCGTTAAATTCGGGGCCGTACCAGGAGGCAATTCCTTCCTGCTTAAAAACGCCCTCACTGAGTTCCGCGCTCTTTACCTGGGCGCCGAGGGCGGAGAGCCCCGCTATCAATAAAAAAACGGTTATCCTTTTCATAGTTTCATTATCGGAAAAAGCGGCGGATGAATTACAAAAACCGGGGCCGCAGCGCCCGTTTTAACGGGGAGAAAAAAAAACACCCCCGGCCATACCCGCCCTCTGCCGAGAGCGGGTACGCCGGGGGCGGCCCCCTTATTTATTCTGCGGAATGTCCGGGATGGACTCAAAGCCCCGGGCAAGTTCCTCGTCGCTGGGAATATGATCCGTCATGGTTTTTGCGTTATAGGCCATGTAGGCGGAAAGATCAAAGTACCCCGTACCGGTTAATCCGAAGAGTATCACCTTCTTTTCGCCGGTTTTCTTACATTCCAGGGCCTCGTCGATGGCGGCCTTTATGGCGTGGCTGGATTCCGGCGCGGGGAGTATGCCCTCCACCTTCATAAACCGTACCGCCGCGTCAAATACGTCGGTCTGTACTTCCGAGCGGGCCTCCAGGTATCCGTCCCTGTAGAGCCGGCTTAAAATGGGGTTCATGCCGTGGTAACGGAGGCCCCCGGCGTGGTTCGACGAGGGGATAAAGCCGTTTCCCAGGGTCTGCATGCGGATAAGGGGGGTCGTTTTGGCGGTATCGCCGAAATCGTAGGCATAGCGGCCCCTGGTAAAGCTGGGGCACGACGCGGGTTCCACGGCTATAAAGCGGAGGTTCCCCGTTTTTCCCCCGGCGAGCTTTTCCCCCATGAAGGGGGCGATGAGGCCCCCAAGGTTGGAACCCCCTCCGGCGCAGCCGATGATAAGGTCCGGTTTTATGCCGTATTTGTCCATGGCGGCCTTGGTTTCCATGCCTATTATCGACTGATGGAGCAGGACGTGGTTAAGGACGCTGCCCAGCACATAGCGGCATTTATCGGTCTTTACCGCGGTTTCCACCGCCTCTGAGATGGCACAGCCCAGGGAACCGCCGGTATGAGGATCGGTTTCGAGGATCTTGCGGCCCGATTCGGTGGTATCCGAGGGGGAGGGAATGACCTTGGCCCCGTAGGTTTCCATCACCGCCTTGCGGTAGGGTTTTTGTTCCGAGCTGACTTTTACCATATATACGGTAAGGTCCAGGCCGTAAAAAGCGCAGGCCATGGCCATGGCGGTCCCCCATTGTCCGGCGCCGGTCTCGGTGGTGAGGCTGGTAAGGCCCTCCTCTTTGGCATAGTAGGCCTGGGGGCCCGCGGAATTGAGTTTGTGGCTCCCGGAGGTGTTGGTTCCCTCAAATTTGTAGTAGATCTCCGCCGGGGTATCAAGCTCCTTTTCCAGATAATAGGCCCGGATCAGCGCCGAGGGACGGTAGGCCCGGTAAAAGTCCTGAATCCCCTGGGGTATGGGAACAAGCTTGGTACTTTCGTCAAGTTCCTGCCGGACCGGCTCCTTGCAGAAGATACCCTCCATATCGGCGGCGCTTGCGGGCTTAAGGGTCCCCGGATGCAGTATGGGATCCGGCTTATGCTCCATTACCGCCCGGAGGTTATACCAGTATTGGGGCATTTCATCTTCGGAAAGGTAAATACGGGTCGGGATTTTCTTTGTCATACAATACTCCTTATGATAACAGCGCCGGTTTCAAAACCGGTAGTTTGCCGCTGTTTCTATGTATAGTATCGTATCATTTTTTTCCAATCCCTTCAATCCTGTTTATTTCATCCCGTATGACGGCGGCTTCCTCAAATTCCAGACGTTTGGCGTGTTCCAGCATTTCCCGCTCCAGGGCCTTAAGGAGCTGTTTACGCTGGGCGGGGATCAGCGCATTGTAGGAATTTTTCAGCACTTCGATGGAAGTCCCGGCGGCGCCGGCCGCCTCCGCGGTATGGCGGCTGAGTATGTCCGCCACGGCCTTCTTAACCGTGGCGGGGGTGATCCCGTGTTCCCGGTTATAGGCCGCCTGGATTTCCCGGCGCCGCTTTGTTTCGGCCGCCGCCGCTTCCATGGCGTCGCTCATCCTGTCGGCGTACATGATCACCTTTCCCGCGGCGTTCCGGGCGGCCCGGCCTATGATCTGGATCAGGCTGGTCAGTGAACGGAGGAAGCCTATTTTGTCGGCGTCGAGGATGGCGATAAACGAAACCTCCGGCAGATCAATGCCTTCCCGAAGCAGGTTGATCCCCACCAGAATATCGAAATCGCCGGAACGCAGGGCGGTAAGTATCTCCACCCGTTCGATGGTTTCCACCTCGCTGTGTATGTACCGTACCTTCAGCCCCAGGCCGGAAAGATAATCGGTAAGATCCTCGGCCATCTTCTTAGTCAGGGTCAGTATCAGGGACCGTTCCCCGGCCTTGATGCGTTTCTGCACCTCGGCGTAAATGTCCTCCATCTGGCCTTCACTGGGGCGTATTTCAATTTCCGGGTCCAGGAGACCCGTGGGCCGTATCAGCTGCTGTACCACCCGGACGGATTTTTCTGTTTCCGCCCTGCCCGGCGTGGCGGAGACAAAGATCGTATTTCCCAGCCTTTCTTCAAATTCATCGTAACGCAGGGGCCTGTTGTCCAGGGCGCAGGGCAGGCGGAATCCGTAATCCACCAGGCTCTGCTTACGGGAACGGTCCCCGGCGTACATGGCCCCGATCTGGGATACCGTTACATGGCTTTCGTCGATAAAGGTTAAATGGCCCGGAGTACCGTCGGGGTTTTTGGGAAGATAGTCGATCAGGGTATCGGGCGGCTGTCCGGGCCCGCGTCCCGACAGGGGGGCCGAATAGTTTTCAATCCCCGGACAGTAGCCCATTTCGTTGAGCATCTCCAAATCGTACTCTACCCTGGTTTTAAGCCGTTCCGCCTCCGGAATTTTCCCCGCCCCCTTAAGCGCCTCATAACGTTCCGCAAGTTCCTGCCTAATGGAAGAGAGGGCATTGTGAACCATGTCCTCGGGCATGACAAACTGTTTGGCGGGGTAGATCACTGCCCGGTCCAGGTCTTCCAGGATCTTCCCCGAAAGGGGATCAAAACGGCGTATACGCTCAACCCTGTCCCAATCCAGATCCACCCGGTACGCGTCCTCAAGATAGGCGGGGTAAATTTCCAGCGTATCCCCCCGGCGCCTGAAACGTCCCCGTTCCAGCACCGCGTCATTCCGCTCGTACTGGAGTTCCACAAAGCGCCGCATCAAAACGCCCGAGTCCACCGTTTCCCCCACGGAAAATCGGGCGGTCATCTTCCGGTATACTTCGGGGGTCGCCAGGCCGTAAATACAGGAAACGGTGGCCACTATGATTACGTCCTCCCGTTCCATGAGGCTCCTGGTGGCGGAAAGACGGAGCCGCTCAATCTCGTCGTTGATCGAAGCGTCCTTTTCTATATAAAGATCCCTGCTGGCAACATAGGCCTCGGGCTGGTAGTAATCGTAGTAGGACACAAAGTATTCCACGGCGTTGTGGGGAAAAAAGTCCTTAAATTCCCGAAAAAGCTGGGCCGCCAGGGTTTTATTGTGGCTTATCACCAGGGTAGGTTTCTGGACCGCCTCGATGATCTTTGCCATGGTAAAGGTCTTTCCCGACCCGGTAACCCCCCGCAGGGTTTGGAACCGGTCGCCGGCCTTAAGTCCGGCGGCAAGGGCCGCAATGGCATCCCCCTGATCCCCGGCGGGTTCATAGGGTGCGGATACCTCAAATTGGCGCATACTAGAAAAGTATATATATTTCATGTTATATTTAAAAGCAGGAGTACTGCTATGAAAAAATATGCCCTTGCGTTATTGATTGCGGCCGCCGTCCTGTCCGCAGGCTGTAAATCCAAACCTGAAAGCTATAAGGATGATCCCCGGTCAAAAATCGTAGGCGCCGAAGGCGTTTCCCGGCCTGAATGGATGAGCAAGACCCCCAAATCGGATGAATTATACTACGTCGTAGGAGACGGACGACCCGCCCAGACCGATACCGCCAAACGGGGTACCGCCCGTTCCGACGCGCTGGCAAAACTCTCCCAATGGAAATCCGCGGTTGTAACGGACTCGCTTAAAAACTACGTCGAGGAGGGGGGAAGCGCCGGCAATACCCAGGCTCTGCAGCGCTTTGAGCAGGCCACCATTGCCCGGTCCAAGGCCAATATCTCCGGATTTGGCCAGGAAGATTACTGGGTTGACCCCGACGGGGTATACCACATACTCTTTTCCTATCCCAAGGCGGATCTGCACAGTGATTTCAGCAAATCCGCCGAGGATTTCAGGCGGAACGAAGCGGCGGCCTTTGCCGAATTCAAGGCCGAGCAGGCGTTCAGATACCTGGAAGAAACGATGAATAAGGAATGAGGGTACAAATGAAAAAATCCATGCAAAACAGGCGGCTTGCCTTAGCCGGGCGGACTTCCGTTCTTCTTTTCGGCCTGGCCGCCGTTCTCCTTTTAGGTTCCTGTCATTCGGTAACGAGGGTTGATCCGGAAACTCAGATCGACCTAAGCGGTTATTGGAACGATACGGACCTGAGGCTTGCCAGCGAGTCCCTTATCAACGGCGCCCTGGATACTCCCCGGCTGAGCGCCTTTTCCAGAGACCGGGGCAGGCTTCCCGTGATCATCGTCGGAAAATTCAGAAATGCCAGCGATGAACATCTGGATACCTCCATATTATCCCAGCGGCTTGAGGCGGCGATTCTTAACAGCGGCAGGGCCGAATTTGTCGCCTCCGGGGATCTCCGCGGCGAAATCCGGGCGGAACGGGACGATCAGCAGCGGGGCTATACCAGCGATGAAACCGCCGCCGCCCTGGGAAGGGAAACCGGGGCCGATTTTATGATGACCGGCTCGGTTAAAACAATCATCGATCGATACGACAAAACCGCCACCAGGAGCTATTTCGTTACCGCGGAACTTACCGACATTACCACCAACCGGCGGGTTTGGATCGGCGAGTACAACGATATCAAAAAAGTTATAAAAAACCCCGGCGTTAAACCCTGATAGTTTAGGCCGATGCGCTTTTTACCGGTTTGCAAAAAAGCGGCGGCGCGCCGCCCGCGGGGGATTCCTCCTCCGGCAAGGCTGTTTCCGATCCTGTTCCGGGCCGGGACGGCGGCCTTTCTGCTTGTTTCCTGCGCCACCGTAGATCACCATGTACCGGTTGACGGCGCCGTGGACCGGGAAGAATTTACCCAGGCCGCCGCCGTCCTTGAATCCCAGAAAAAAACAATCTACCGGGAAAATGACAATGTCCTGTACTGCCTGGACAAGGGGATGCTGAACCACTATGCGGGGAATTATGAGCTATCCTCCGCCTCCCTTGAGGAAGGGGAACGGGCCATTGAAAAAAACTTTGCCGTCAGCGTCAGCCAGGAAATCGGCGTTTTCCTGGTTAATGAAAAAGCCAGGGAATACGACGGCGAAGATTATGAAGACGTGTACCTCAATGTTTTTAACGCCCTCAATTATTACCACCGGGGAGAAATCGACGAAGCCCTGGTGGAGATTAGGCGGATCAACGGCAAACTGCGGAATCTTTCCGTCAAATACGGTGCGGTAATGTCCGCCATGCAAAAGGCCGCCCTGGAAAACAACGTTGAAATTCCGAAAAATCCCCAGGCTTCCGTAAAATTCGACAATTCCGCCCTGGCCCGGTATTTGGGCATGCTCTTTTACCGGGGACAGGGCGCCATGGACGACGCCCGCATAGACAGGGATCAGATAAAAATCGCCTTTGCCGACGCGCCGGCCGTTTATACCCAGGGTCTTCCATCTTCCATCGGTGCGGAACTGGAAATTCCCCCCGGCATGGCCCGGCTCAACGTAATAGCCTTTGCGGGCAGGGCGCCCATAAAAACCGAGGAGGTCCTCCGCATACCCGTGGGGTTTAACTGGATAAAGATAGCCCTCCCGGTGATGAAGGCCCGTCCTTCCGCGGTTACGGCCGTTGAACTTGTGCTTGACGGCGGGAAGCGTTTTTCCCTTGAACTGCTGGAAAATATGGGAGCCGTAGCCGAAACGACCTTTGCGCAAAAGAAGGCTGTTATCTATACCAGGTCGATCATCAGGGCGTCGGTAAAGGGGGTTTCGGCGATGGTTTTTGATATCATGTCGGAAACATCCGAGGATAACAGCGCCCTGTTCGGCCTGCTCAGCCTGGGATCCCAGATCTTCGCCGAAGCGAGCGAACAGGCCGATCTCCGTATGTCCCGGTACTTTCCCGAAAAGGCCTATGTGGGGGGCTTAAATGTGCCGCCGGGCGTCTATTCATTCACGGTACATTTTTATTCAAAATCGGGGACCATCGTTTCCCGCCGTTTTGAAAACGTGCCGGTTAACCAGGGTGTCCTTAATTTAACGGAGGCCGTATGCTTAAAATGACTCCCCTTCTTTGGGTCCTGCCCATCCTCCTCCTCTGCGGCTGCGGAAGCGCCGGAAAAGCAAAGGACGGACCCGGCTGGATTTCCGATCCCTATAAGGTATACAGCAGGACCGCGTATATTGCGGCGGTGGGCTACGCCCCCGTCCGGAATCAGGCGGAAAAGAACGCCCTGGCTTCCCTTTCCGCCATTTTCGGCCAGTCCGTTTCCAGTGAATCCAGTTCCAGCTATTCCTATTCCCAGGCCCTGGAAGCCGGTAAAAGCGGATGGGCGGAAAACGCCGATATTGCCCAGGCGGTAAAAACCTCGGTGGAAATGGACACCCTTATCGGAGCGGAAATAAAGGATGTATGGAACGACGGAACTACCTTTTATGCCGTGGCCGCCATGGAAAGGGCAAAGGCCGGCCTCATCTATTCGGAACTTATTCAAACCAACCTGAGAACCATAGATAACCTGACGAGGTTTTCCGCAGCGGAACCGGGTTCCTTTGAAGATTACAGCCGTTACCGGAAGGCGGCGCAGATTGCCGACGCCAATACGGTACTTGCCAAGGTGATGAAGCTTATCAGCCCCGGCTCGATGGCGGGGGAGAACCTTAAAAGCGGGGACGAATACCGTATTGAGGCGGCGGAGATCGCCAAAAACATTCCCATCGCGGTAACGGTGGAAAACGACAGGCAGGCCAGAATACAGAGCGCCTTTTCCCAGGCCCTTACCGCCGGGGGCTTCCGTGTGGGCGGAAACGACGCCCGTTACACGCTTAACGTGTTACTGCTGCTGGAGGAAATTTCCTTTTCCGGAAATCCCAATAAGTTTATCCGCTATACGGTGGACGCGGACCTGGTGGATACCTTTACGGGAATGGTACTCTTTCCCTGGAACATCAATGCCAGGGAGGGACACGCCAATGCCGCCGAGGCTGAAAACCGGGCGCTGCGGGCGGCGGAAAATGAAATAAAAAAATCCTATATAAGCGCCCTGGGAAATTCCCTGGGGAATTCCGGGGGATCAAAAAAATAACATGTCCGGGCACTATATCGACCAAAATCAGGAATACATCAGCACCCTGCCCGACTGGGCCAAGGAATTTGCCTATAAGTATGGCTCCCATACGGCGAATCTCTACATACTCCACGGAAATATACGGGACTTCCTTCCCCACAAGAGCAATATGGGGGACTTTACCTTTACCCGCATTCAGGAATACATAGCGGATCGTATCTTTGGAAATCAGGATATTATTGCCTTTTACGACCGGTCCAGCGGGGTTGTTTTTCTGGACAGGACAATGACCGAAGAATACCAGGAAATTATGTGCAAAAAGTACCCCGACATCGAGGACCCGGCGGATTTTATGTCCTCCAACCCGGAGGAAAGTTTTTTTTACCTGGAAAAGTACTTTCTGGCCCGCATACGGGACAGGCGGGAACAGTGCCGCATGGTGCTGATCATCGACTACGCGGAAACCATAGTCCCCCCGGGGGATCTGGGCCGGTACTCCGAAGAAGACCGCTTCTGCCTGGTAACCCTGCAGCGCTGGGCGGTGAATCCCCTTTTTACCGAAGGGGACGTATCGATCATCCTGCTTACCGAAAATCTTGCCGATATATCCACCCGCCTCACGGGCTCCCCAGCGACGGTAAAGGTGGGGGTCCCCTTCCCTGAAGATTCGGTACGGGAACGCTTTCTTGAATACAAGCTGAGGGAAGGAAAGCTGATCCTCGACCGGGGGCTTAACACGGCCCGGATTGCCAAGGTGACCAACGGGCTTAATCTGATGAATCTGAACCGGCTTATCTCAGAAAATTTTGAAATAAGCAAGGTCCTTACCCTGGACTACCTGCGGGGGAAAAAAAAGGAAATCATCGAAAACGAGGCGGCGGGACTTCTGGAATTTCTGGAAACCAACTACAACCTTTCCCATGTGTCGGGCCACGGGTTTGTCAAGAAACGCTTCAAAAACGCCGCCAGGGCCATTAAAAAGGGACGGCTCGACGTACTGCCCATGGGCTACCTTATCGCGGGACCGGTGGGGACGGGAAAAAGCTTTATGGTAAGCGCCTTTGCCGGAGAAATCGGCATACCCATGGTCAAGTTCCGCAACTTCCGTTCCAAGTGGCAGGGAGATACGGAATCGAACCTGGAGCGCATACTCAATATACTTAAATCCATGGCCCCCGTGGCGGTTATGATAGACGAGGCCGACGCGTTCCTCGGCGACAGGGACCAGGACGGGGATTCGGGAACGAGTAACAGGGTCTTCGCGCAGATCGCAAGTTTCATGGGCAATACCGAATACCGGGGCAAGATCATCTGGTTCCTTATCACCTGCCGGCCGGATCTTGTTCCCATCGACTTAAAACGCCAGGGCCGGGCGGAAGAACACCTGGCCCTCTTTTATCCTGAAACCCCGGCGGAACGGGAGGATCTTTTCAAGACCCTGGTCCGCAAGCTGGATCTTGATATACGGGATTTTCCCATAACGGATCTCTTTAGAAAGTTCCGTTATGAATATTCCGGGGCCGACCTGGAGGCCCTGCTTGTCAGGGCAAAACTCCTTGCCGCCATGGACGAACGGGTCTTTATACGGCGGGACGACATGGAAGAGGCCATGGCCGATTTCGTCCCCGCCGCCTATCCCCACGAGATAGAACTGCAAAACCTTGTGGCCACCGTCGAATGTACCTCAAAGGAAATGCTTCCGAGAAAGCTGCGGGATAAGGTACGCTCGGATCTGAGCAGGGAAATTCAGGAACTAAAACTTTTAATAGGAGAAAGGAACCGATGAAAACAATTGTTTTTTATGGCGATTCAAACACCTGGGGCTTTGACGCGGAAACGGGGAACCGTTTCCCCTATGAACGGAGATGGACCACCATCGCCGCGGAAAAACTCGGCGGCGCTTATAACATCGTCGTCGAGGCCCTCAACGGCAGAACCACCGTATTCGACGAGCCCTTCTACCCCTACCGGAACGGCCGTTTTGCCTTTACCATGCTGCTGGACAGCCACCACCCCATTGATCTGCTGGCGATCATGCTGGGAACCAACGACACAAAAGAATTCCTCCACAACCGGCCCGAAACCTCCTCCTGGGGAATAAGATCCCTCATACGACTCGCCAGGGGGGGCGAATTCGGCCCCGGTAAAGGGGACCCGAAAATCCTCATCATAGCCCCCCCGGCGATCATCAGGGGGGACCCCTCCGCCGCAGCCTTCGACATACGGGAATTTGACGGCGCCCCCGCCTGGTCCGCCGGACTGGCGGAAGAATACAAAAAAACGGCCCGGGAAAACGGCTGCTACTTTCTTGACGCCGCCCCGGTGGTAAAGGTCAGCCCCATAGACGGGGTCCATATAGAAGGGGGAAGCCAAAGACCCCTGGGAGACTGGATAGCCGGGGAAATTTTGAAACTTGAGTTTTGACCGGGCGTAAGTGCCGGAAAACGCAAGGTACTTGCGGCCAGGGCGCCTCCGCCTCCGCCCGCAGTTTACCATTTTCCCCCTCTCCGCTATACTTTTTCCCCATGGACGCAGACAGGGAAAGGCTTACCGGCCTTATCGCCCGCTTCATCTCCTTTTCAAGCAAATACCTCCCCGACGACGTAACGGCAAAGCTTGAGGAACTCCGCAGGGCGGAAAGTTCCCCCAGGGCGCGGGCGATCTACGACGCGGTATTCAGGAACCTTGAACTGGCGGCGGAACTGGACAGGCCCCTCTGCCAGGATACGGGGCTCATCCAGTTCTTTGTGAAGGCGGGAACTTCCTTTCCCCTGTTGGATCAACTGGAGGGGATACTGCGGGAGGCAGTCATCCGCGCCACCGTCCACGCGCCCCTGCGGCCCAACGCGGTGGCCTTTTTTGACGAAAAAAATTCCGGCGACAATACGGGAAGGTTCACCCCCTGGATAGACTGGGAACCGGTTCCGGGGGAGGGCCTTAAGCTTTATGTGTACCTGGCAGGGGGGGGCTGCAGCCTGCCCGGCTTCTCCAGGGTCCTTACCCCCCTGGAAGGCTGGAACGCCGCGCTGGAGGCGGTGTTTGAAAGGGTCAGTACCCTGGCCGTCAACGCATGCCCTCCCCTGCTTATCGGAATCGGCCTGGGTTCTTCCGCCGACACGGCGGCGAAACTTTCCAAGAAGGCCCTGCTCCGCTTTATCGGGGAGCGGAACCCTCGTCTCCCGGAACTGGAGAAGGAAATCGAGGAAGGCCTTAACCGTATCGGCATAGGCCCCTCGGGGCTTACAGGGAATGCGTCGGTCATGGCGGTCCATATAGAAGAGGCCGTCCGGCATCCCGCGACCTTCGCCCTGGGCCTTTCCGTCGGCTGCTGGGCCCACCGCAGAGCCCTCATTGAGATCTCCGCGGGCCTCGACTACAGGCTCCTCTCCCACAAAGGAAAAACACTGTGAACACCCTCTCCACCCCGTTTAAGAAGGAGGATCTGGCGGCCCTTGCCGCAGGGGATATTTTTTACATATCCGGGACCATCGTTACCGGAAGGGACGCCGTTCATGAACGGGTGGTCCTGAGGGGGCAAAAGCTCCCCCTGGACCTGAGGGGGCTGGGTATATACCACGCCGGTCCCATCATGCGGAAGGGAGCCGGCGGCGTTTACGAAACCCTGGCCGCTGGGCCCACCACCAGTATGCGCATGGAAGAGCTCCAGGGGGAATTCCTCGCCGCCACCGGAGCCTCCCTGATTATCGGCAAGGGCGGCATGGGGCCAAAGACCGCGGCGGCCTGCGTCCTCCGGGGGGCGGTCCACGCGGTATACCCCGGAGGCTGCGCGGTGCTTGCCGCCCGCTGTGTAGAGAAGGCGGAAGGGCCGGCATGGCCGGAACTGGGCATGGCGGAAGCCATCTGGGTACTGCGGGTACGGGACTTCGGCCCCCTGATCGTTTCCATTGATACCAGGGGGGAAAACCTCTTTGAAAACAACGGGAAGATCTTTGCCCAAAGAAAAGAGCTGGAACTGGCGGCGCTGCGGAACCCGGGGGCCGCAGGCCCGAAGCGTTAATATGCCTGTTCGCGAAGTATCATTTTTATTAGTGTTATCCCCGCAGATCCACCAGGGATACGGTTTCCCCGGCGTAGACGGAACGGTGCAGGGCATAGGGATTTTTCCTGAGGGTTTTTAGTTCCGTCCGCAGGCCTTCCATGCGTTTTGCCAGGAGGGTGCGGTTGCGCCGGGAACGCAGTACCGCCTCGGCCTTAAGTTCCTCCAGGGCCCTTTTAAGGCTGGGGACTTCCTGTTCTTCCTTAAGGGCCGCCGTTTCCGGGGTAAAGGCCGCCCGGTACATTTCTTCCAGGGGGTTTATCACCTTCTGGATGGCGAAAATATCGGCGACTATTTTTTCTTCCAGCTCCACATGGGAAAGCAGATCCTCCCCGGTCCCGCCGCTTTCGATCGCCCCCTTCTGTTTATCAAGGGCCTCGAGGTACTGGCAGAAGCGGCCGCGCTGCTCCCGCAGGAGTTCCCTGAAGCGCTTGAGTACCGCCACGCGGCGTTCGATTTCTTCGGGGGAAAGGCCGCGATTTTCCGCGTTTCCGGCCCGGTTTCCAGGCTTTGTCGTTACCATATTCCTACCCGGCTATATTGATACCCTCTGCGGGCCGTCCTTCGGCGGAGGTCTTGGCGGCTATTTCCCCCCAGGCCCCCCGCAGTTCCTTCGCCATATTCCGGACCGCCGTAACGCGGCTTATATCCTGGGACATATGGGATTCCAGAAGTTCCTTGTTAAACCAGGTATAGAGGGCAAAGAGATTCTTCGCTATTTCGCCGCCCTGTTCAAAATCCAGGGAGACCATCAGTTCGGTAAATATGTCCTGGCTTTTTACGATGGCCCTGCCGATACGCTCGATCCTGGCGGGGTCCTTTTCCTGGTTGTTAAGACCCATCAGTTCCAGGGCCGTATCAAGCTGCTTTACCGCTTCGTCGTAGAGCATGATGATAAGCTGGCCCTGACCGGCGGTCCGTATCCTCGTTTCCTTATAGGCGGATAACGCGTTTGTATATGCCAAAATTCCCTCCCTTGTCCGGCTGCTTTGTGTACACACTTGGTACTACTCCCCATTATCGGCGGGGAATTTTAATTCTTAAGGGCCTTCCCGTCAAAAGCCAGCTGTTTTTCGACGAGCTCCCAGAGTTCCGCGAGTCCCTCCTTTTTTACGGCGGAGATCAATACCCCTTGGGGAATTCCCCCCTCCGCAAAATCGCCGGCGGCCCGGCCATCGGCCATGGATCCGGCCCGCGGATCAAGCAGATCGGCCTTATTATACACCGTGATAAGGGGGATCTGCTCAGCCCCCAGTTCCCTCAAGACCGAAAGAACCGCCGCCGTATGTTCGCCCGCGGCGGGATCGGAAATGTCCAGTACATGGAGGAGCAGATCCGAGCGGGCCGCTTCTTCCAGGGTAGAACGGAAGGCGTCCACCAGGTTATGGGGAAGGCGGCGTATGAACCCCACGGTATCTACCAGTATAATGTTTTTCCCCGAGGGCGTCCTGGTCCTCCGGGCGGTGGGGTCCAGGGTGGCAAAGAGCTTATCCTCCACATAGACGCCGGAGCCCGTCAAGGCATGGTGGAGGGATGATTTTCCCGCGTTGGTATAACCCACCAGGGCGCAGACCGGCACTCCACTGCGTTCCCGCTGTTTACGCTGGACCCCCCGGTTCTTCCGTACCTCCTCCAGTTCCGTTTTAAGGGCGCCGATCCGCTGTTCGATAAGCCGGCGATCCGTTTCAAGCCTGGTTTCCCCGGAACCCCGGGTGCCGTAGCGGCCCCCCCGCTGGCGGGACAGATCGATGTACTTATGGGAAAGCCGGGGCAGGGCATAGAGCAGTTCCGCCAGTCCCGCCTGCAATTCCGCCTCCCTGGTCCGGGCGCGGGAGGCAAAGATACGGATAATAAGTTCCTGCCGGTCCACCGCGGAAAGGCCGCTGAGGGACTCCCAGTTCCGCTGCTGGGTGGGGCTGATTTCAGCGTCAAACACGATGCACTCCGCCCCGCTTTCCACGGCTTTTTGGGCGATTTCCTCGGCTTTCCCGCTTCCCATACAGTACCGGGGATTTTTCTCCCGTATATTCACCGTTTCGCCGCCTGAAATTTCCAGGCCCAGGGTATCCGCCAGGCCCGCCAATTCCGCGGTCAGGGCGGACGCTTCGGATACGGAAATATCCCGGCTCCTCATCCCTACCAGATAGGCCTTAACCGGCTCCGGCCCGGTATCGTATGTCTTTTTCATGGATCCCCCTGACAAAATAGCAAAAATATGCTTTCCCTGTATCGGCTTAGTTCCGATAATTACTCATAAGCAGTATACTATGAAATAGGGTAGAAAATCATTGACGGTATCCCACAGGGCGGCGCTCAGTCTCTTAATCTCGGTTTTATTCATGGCGGTTTTTTCAATTCTTGCCTTTGCCGGGCTTTTTGATCTGATAGAAACCCGTTTCTATAATCCTTCCATTACCCGTTCGCTTTCGGAAGAGGTGAACCGGGACGCTGAAATACTCTCGAATTTTATGAACGAACTGCAGGACCGTTTTAAATTCTCCCTGGAAAATGAGGCGGTACAGCGGAGTTTTCTTCCCAACTACAGCGGCCAGGATATTTCCGAGCGGGACAGGATCTTCGATCTGCTCATGGAATCCCAGAGCGGCATCCAGTCGATACGCTTCGTTGACGCCGGGGGGCAGCATATCCACTTTTCAACCAACCCCGCCGATGTACTCAGGCAGGATACCAGAACCGCCGCCTACCGGAATTACGGTGAAGTTATCCCCTATACTCCCCTTGAAGAGCTGGCCCTTGACGCCGGGGAGGACCCCAAAATCACCCTGGACCGGAGAAATGACCGCATCGTGTTCTCCTTTCCCTTCACCGATGCCCTGGAAGTATACCGGGGTACGGTCCTCTATTCCCTTTCCATGCGGGCGGTAACGGAACGGTTTATTTCCGCCGGGCGGCTCAGGGTCGGGCAAACCCTTGCCCTTAGCTCCGACCCCCCCGGCATAGTTTCGGGTCTTCCCAATACCGGCAGGGACAGGATCCTCCCACTTGTTTCGGAGGCGTGGAACGAAGGGCTCTCCATAACCAGCCTGGATTCGGAAATATCAGGATACGCCCTGGTCCTTATTTCCGCCAGGACCGGTTCGGGAATTATTATGGGCAGGGTGGTGGACTTAACTCTCTTTGACTTTCCCGCCGCGGTAAAATTCATACTCCTGGCGTCCCTGTTCCTTACCCTGTACCTTACGCTTTTTCTGCTCCTGAACCTCAGGCCCGACGCCATGACGGTGATACGGAACCGCCTTAAGAGCCTGGAACTTACCCTTATACGGGAATATTACGAGCGCAAGGGCGAGCTTGATTGGAACCACTGGCGCCGGGAACTGGCGCTGAGGCGGGAAGAGGTCCGGGCCGAATTAAAGCGGGGTATCAAAATGAAAAACTCAAGTCCCCTTATGGCGGACATAGATACCCTTATCGATAAATCCTGGGACGAAATACTAAGCGCCCTGGGCGCCGGACGGGAAACCAAGCTTACCATTGATGAAGACCGGCTGCAGATCGTACTTAACCGCGCTCTCCAGGCCTCGGGGGTTTTACCGGAAATCCCCGCCGCCCCGGGAGACCCCGTTCCGGCGGAGAACTTTACGGACGAAACCCCCGGTACGGAAACGCCGGAAACCGGCGAACCTGAAGAACTGGAAGAACTTGAAGAGCTGGAAGTTTTGGAAGAACTTGAAGCGCCGGAAGAACTTGAGGAATTGGAAGAACTTGAGGATCACGAGGAAACCGGGACAGCGATGAATCAAGGCCCCCCTCCCCTGTCCGATTCCGCCGGAGGAAGCGGCAGGGCGAAAAAATCCAATATCCAGCTTGTATTCGGGGACGACGACATTCCCTATATTGTGGAATCGTCGGGGCTGGAACTGGTTGATGATCCTGACGAGGTAATGGACAACATCAGGGGCGAGGAAGAAATCGAAGAGCTGGAAGAACTGGAGGGAGAACTGGAAGAACCGGGAACCGGGTATATGACGGAACCGGGAAGCCGGGATTCGGGGCGGGCGGAGAGCGTTGAGGATATCGCAAGCCAAATCGAATTTGAACACAGCGCCGGCGAAGAAAAGGAAGATGACGCGGAGGACGAAGATCTGGAGATTGTCTCCCCCTTTGCCGGCATGTTTTCCCCCTTTGATGATGATGAGAAAGAAGATGTCAAACCCGAAGCTGAAGGGCCCCCTGTAAAGGACCCCGGAAAACTTGAAGAACTCAGCTCCGGTTCCATGTCCCTGCTGTATACGCCCTTTCAGGCCGGGGAACGGGTAAGCCCCGAAACGCTGGAACCAGCGTCCCCCGGGGAAGACGGAGCTATCAGGGAACAGAACGGGGTTAACTATGTAAATGAAGAGCTCAAAGCCCCCGATCCGGAAACGGAAAAGAAACTTGACCCGGGCTTTAAAAACCTGGTTGATGAGGTAATTAAGAATCAGCGTTTATAGACGCCCGGTATTCCCGCAGGGCGTCGAACATGGCCATAACATTTTCCGGGGGAACCTTTGCCAGGATATTGTGAATGGCGGCGAAAACAAAACCCCCTCCGGGGGCAAAGATTTCCAGGCGCTCAAGGACCTGCCGCCGTACTTCCTCAGGCGTTCCCTGGGGCAGGGTTTTCTGGGTGTCCACCCCGCCTCCCCAAAAGACAATTTTATCCCCATAGGTTTTTTTCAAAGTACCGGGGTCCATGCCCGCGGCGGAACACTGGACGGGATTGATAATATCCATCCCCATGTCGATGAATTCGGAAATTAACGGTTCCACGGCGCCGCAGGTATGGTAGAAGGTTTTCCAGGAGGTATTTTGATGAACCCAGTCGTTGACCTTTTTGTAGAACGGCTTGTAGAGGCTGACAAACATATCCTTTGACTGCATAAGGCTGTTTTGGGCGCCGAAATCGGTCCCGCTGAGCCAGACCGCCTGAATTCTGCCGCCCACAGCCTGGCGGTACAGTTCCAGGTTCTGTAAGGCTATGCCGGTCTGGTATTCAAAGATCGCCCTAATGTAATCGGGATATTGCAGATGGGCCATAAGCCATCCCTCTATGTCCCGGATGCCGCGGGGATTGCAGATAAAGGGGCCGGGAATTTCCGCCACATCCCCCAGGCCCATGCCGCCCAAAACACCCATGACGGCAAAGTCCGTTTCTTCGTAGAGCCGCCTGGATTCCCTTTCCCAATGGATACAGTCCTCTTCGGTCTTGAGGGTATAATTCTCCCTAAAGTCCTCCACCGGGGTCAGATTGTCCTCGTCCACCGGGGGCGAGCGGCAGATGTTGTCGAAGAAACTGCCTCCGGCGGGCATGTGCAGTGAGTAGGGAACGCCGCGCTTTCCGCAGGGGTATACAAAGGTGTCTCCCCCATCGGTAAGGTCATATTCAAAATTATCCGGCATCAGGACCGGCGTACCGTCGGGCATATTCCAGGGTTTTTCCAGCCGGCCCGAGAGTCCCATCAAATTACCCCGGTTCCACAGGGGGACGACGTCGGCGCCGATTTTCCGCAGCAGGTCCGGTTCAACCTCCCCCAGAAGCTGGAGGGGTTCGCATATTTTTATGGGATGTTCCGGCAAGCCGTAG